>CAMLET010000131.1 GCA_946479125.1 uncultured Flavobacteriales bacterium | reverse complement strand
TTGAGTAAGAGAACCGGTGTTAAACGCGTTTTTTATTCTTCTTCGTCAGAAGTGTATGGGGAGCCGGTTCATTTACCGCAACACGAAACAATAACTCCGCTGAATTCGAGATTACCATATGCAGTGGTTAAGAACGTGGGCGAATCCTATTTCAGGTCTTTCCAACAGGAATACGGTTTGAATTATACTATTTTCAGATTTTTCAATACTTACGGTCCTAAGCAAAGTACTGATTTCGTTATGTCGAAGTTCATCCGTTCAGCAATGGCGAACGAAGATATTACTGTTTACGGTGATGGACAGCAAACACGTACGTTCTGCTATATCGATGACAATCTTGACGCATGCATGAACGCTTTCAAAAATGATTTGTGCGTGAATGATGTTACCAATATTGGAAATGGAAACATTGTTACGATTTTGGAACTCGCTGAAACGATCATACGTTTGACCGGATCTTCTTCAAAGATCATTCATTTACCAGCTTTGGAAGATGGCGATATGACCAGAAGACAACCCGACATTTCGAAAATGCAGCAATTACTTGGCCGACCTTTCATGTCGTTGGAAGACGGAATTCAAAAAGTATTGAACGCTATCAAATAAGATGAAAAAAACGTTGCACATTATTGCGCCTTACCCAAAGGGTGAAGCTCCGTCGCAGCGCTTTAGATACGAACAATATTTATCGGCTTTCGAAGAACAGAATTGGGAAATAAAATACCACGCGTTCCATAGTCGTGCAAGTTGGGAACGACTTTACCATCCCGGAAAATTTCCTCTTAAAGCTTTTGATGTTCTTATAAATTTTCTGAGAAGATGGTTTCTGCTTTTCAGACTAATTGGAGCAAAGCACATTTTCATGCATAGAGAAATGGCCCACATGGGACCACCGGTTTTCGAATGGATTCTGGTAAAAGTTTTCAGAAGAAAATACCATTACGATTTCGACGATGCCATTTGGATCCCGAATTACAGTACTGCCAATGCGAAATTCCAAAAATTAAAATGCTATTGGAAAGTTCCGAAATTGATCAAATGGGCAAGTTCTGTAAGTGCAGGAAACGATTATTTGGTGAATTACGCGCTTCAATACAATGAGAATGTAACTCGAATTCCTACTACAATAGACACCAAAAATCAGCACAATGTTTCGGTTGATCACCATTTCGAAAAAGTTATCATTGGTTGGACAGGAACGCACAGCACCATGCATTATCTCGACAGATTGATTCCAATTTTGCGAAAACTGGAAGTTGATTTTGAATTCGAGTTTCTTGTTATTTCCAACAAAAAGCCAAATTATCAGCTAAAATCCCTTCGATATCTGGATTGGAAATTGGAATCGGAAATAGCAGATCTGGGTCAGATTCAGGTTGGTTTAATGCCGCTTGATCATGACATGTGGGCCGAAGGGAAATGTGGTTTCAAGGCTTTACAATACATGGCACTAGGAATGGCATGCGTTGTTTCACCTGTTGGAGTGAATACAGCTATTGTGAAACATGGGGTAAATGGAATGATAGCCGATACAGACGAAGAATGGGAAATGGTATTGAGAGATCTTCTTACAGGTCCCGAACGTCGAAAATCACTTGGAGAAAATGCCAAAAAAACCATTGAGGAACATTGGAGTGTAGAAGCCTGGAAGCAAGAATACTTGCGATTAATTGAAAAGTCTAAAGTCTAAACGGTTAATTGTATTTTCAATTTACTTAATAAAACAAAAAGTGCAATGTGGTTACCCAACATTACACTTTATAAATCTTCTATTTTTGACTTTTAAGTTTTGCTTTTTTACTTAGTTTTTAGCTTCCGCATCCAACGCACTCAATGTAACTATCCATTGGACGTACACCTTCGATCTGCATTTTCAGGTTGTGAATTTTATCTTTGATATCCATATCTGCGAACATATCTCCCGTTAACTGAGCTTCCAAAGCCGCAACTTCTTCTTGTAGTGTAACCGTATTTTCCATAAAATCTTTCTGTAAAAGTGAGCATCTAATTTAGTGGAAGAATTGATTGATTTCTACGATAGTTTTTAGAGGTTATGAACATCGCATTGTGACTTCGACTCCGCTCAGCCACCATCACATTGTCCTAAGAGTAATCGTTCAACAATTTCCATTCAGTCACCTCTTGTATAAAGAATGATGAGTTTCATTTTCACATATTGAATATTTCTTTAAATCCACGGTGTTAGAAGCCATTAATGCTTCCTTCTTTTTTCTGGTCCAGTTGAATTTGTTTTTCTCTTTTGAAAGCTAAACTAATCATATGAAACTCTTCAAAGTACACTAATTCAACGGGCGCATATTTTCTAGTATGATTTTCACCTACTCCTTCAAGGTGTTCATTCAATCTGTTCACAAGATTCAAGGTGTTTCCAGTATAATAGCTCCCATCCGAACATTTTAGAATATACATAAAGCCTCCAATCATCATTTTTCTTTCATATTAATTTACAGAAAAACCTCCTTAAAACCCAAATTCGCAGGAGAAAATTGGTGGCTGAGCGGAGTCGAAGTCACCATATTTTACGTATTTTCGTTTCTATGTGCGGAATAGCGGGTTTTATCGATTTCAATAAAAAAAGTGATACGGAAATTCTGAAGAGAATGACCGATACAATGGTTCATCGCGGACCAGATGGAAGTGATTATTTCCTGCATAATTCCGACCAATTTCAACTTGGTTTTGGTCATCGCCGACTTTCGATTATTGAACTTTCTGAACTGGGCAAACAACCCATGTTTTACAAAGATTTCGTTATTGTTTTTAATGGTGAAATCTACAACTACAAAGAAGTAAAAACAGAACTTTCAGCACTTGGACATCAGTTTGTAGCTGAATCAGATACAGAAATGATTCTCCACGCTTACGAAGAATGGGGAACGGAATGTCTGCACAAATTTATTGGGATGTTCGTTATCGTTCTGTTCAATCAAAAAACAAACGAACTTTTCATTGCCAGAGATAGAGCTGGAATTAAACCTTTGTTCATTTATAAGCACCAAGGATTGTTCCTGTTTTCTTCAGAATTAAAGGCATTTCACGAGCATCCACATTTCAAAAAAGAGCTAAACATTCAGGCTGCAAATGCTTTTTTGCAATATGGAAGCGTTCCAACACCACATTGCATTTTCAATTATTGTTTAAAACTGAAGCCCGGTCATTACATTCAAACAACTGTAACCGAGGGCAAACTGGAATTGAATCAAATTCAATATTGGAATGTTTACGACGCATACAACAAACCCAAACTGGATCTAAGCATTCCTGAAGCAAAAATGGAAACGGAGAAAATTCTGAAATCAGCATGCGATTATAGAATGGTTGCCGATGTTCCGGTTGGTGTTTTTCTAAGCGGCGGTTACGACAGCGCTGCGGTGACAGCACTTCTTCAAAAAGACAGAACTGAAAAGCTGAAAACGTATACCATTTCTGTTCCCGATATCGGTTTAGACGAAGCGCCTTATGCGAAAAGAACCGCTGAAATTTTAGGAACAGATCATACAGAAACCGAGTGTACAGCCAAGGAAGCTATTGATTTAATCGCCAATCTTCCGTTTCATTACGATGAGCCTTTCGCGGATTCGAGTGCTATTCCAACAACCTTGGTTTCAAAAATCGCACGACAAGATGTAACTGTTGCTTTGAGCGCGGATGCAGGTGACGAAGTTTTTGCAGGCTACAACAGGTACGAAATGATCTTACGCTACGGCGAAAAAATGAATAAAATTCCGGGATTCGCACGTAAAACCTTAGCTGGAATAATGAGCGCAGTTCCTGCAAATAGCATTCCCGTACTTCGCAATAAATACAACTTTGCTCAACGCTACGAAAAAACCAAATCCATTCTTCGTGATAATAGCTCAAAAAATCTGATGCTGAGTTTGAGTCAATTATTTACGGATGACCAGATGCAAAAGTTGAGTTTACATGAATTCAAACATCTGGAAACTTATTACGACAGTAAGGAATTGAAAAATCCAACACCGCTTAGCTTTGCAATGGCAATGGATTATCAAACGTATTTGTTGGATGATATTCTTCAAAAAGTAGATCGCGCTTCAATGGCGGTAAGTCTGGAAAGCAGAGAACCGTTTTTAGATCATCGAATTATAGATTTTGTAGCACAGCTTCCGGACAATTACAAATATCGCGACGGGCAGAAGAAATGGCTTTTAAAAGAAATTGTGCATCAATATATTCCGAAGGAAGAAATGGATCGGCCAAAAATGGGATTTGCCATTCCTATTGAATCGTGGTTGAAAAATGAATTGAGAGATCAGGTAGAACACTATCTTTCAAAAGAAAAAATTCGTGAAACCGGATTGTTTGATGAAGAAATTATAGACAAATTGAAAACAGCGTTCTTCAACGGAAGAAAAGAATACGGTGTAAAGATCTGGTACCTCCTCAGCTTCATGATGTGGCATGAGCGATGGATGGAATAATATCTTCCGCCGCGGAGGACTCGATAACCGAAGTCTCGGTGACAATGAAGTTATACTCTGTTAGCTGAGGCTATCGAAATGAAATTTTGACTTTTGACTTTTGACTTTTGACTTTTGACTTTTGACTTTTGACTTAAAAAAATATGGTTACTACTACTTTAAAAATAAAAGCAAAGTCCCAACAAATTTGGGAAGCGCTTACAGAAAAATCGAAACAAAAGATTTGGTATTTCGATATTCCAGATTTCACGACGGAAGTTGGAAAATCATTCGATTTCTACGAATCGGAAGCGAAACAATATTTGCATCGCTGTGAGGTATTAGATTGTGTAGAGGGAAAATTGTTTCAGCACACGTGGACGCATCCAAATGAATCGAAAGGAAGTTCTGTTGTTACATGGACAATTGACGAAAATGGTGAAAATTGCATTGTGACCTTATCTCATACTGGACTGGAAACCTTTGCAGATGCAGGAGAGAATTTCAAACCAGAAAATTACCAAATGGGTTGGGATGCGATTCTGAAAACCAACCTACGCAATTTCATTGTTGGCATAGAACGTTTGAAGTTTGAAATTGAAATTCAGGCAGATGCTTCCACAATCTGGAACAACATGTGGGATAAAGAAGCTTATAAGATCTGGACCACTCCATTTTGCGAAGGTTCATACTATACCGGTGAATTGGAAAAAGGAGGTCGAATTCATTTCATGGCTCCTGATGGAAGCGGAATGTATAGCGATATCATTTTCATCAAAGAACCAAATAACGTGGTTTTTCAGCACATTGGAGAAATGAAGGAGAATAAAGAACAACCGATTGATGAAGCAACAGAACAGTGGACTGGCTGCATCGAGATGTATCATATTCACGATCTGGGAAATGGAAAGCACCAATTGAAAGCAGAAGTAGATTGCACCAGAGACCATATCAAATACATGAGTGAGAAATTTCCGCTAGGAATGGAAAAGATTAGAGAACTCAGCGAAAAATAGAATGGAATTTGAGATTATTGAAACTCCGGAAACCGCTAAGATTAAGCTCAACTTAATGAATAAGCGGATGGTTTTCGTTTTTCGTTATTTAAGTATTGTTTTCATCTTTTTTGGAGCCATTTGCACAATCGTATGGAGTAATTCCAGTTATTCAAATCATTCCAGTTTGAATGGACACCACACCTACACTACATATCATGTTGGTTTAGGTATCGGAATTGGTACTTTAATAACAGCGATTTATTTGGAACTATATGTTTTCAAATTGAAGAAAACACTCAATAAATTCAAGCTTGGTATAGTTAAGTATACATTTTCAGCATCCGGGATAAAGGTAGATTCACCTGAATTAGAAGCCAAAGTGAACTGGAAAGCTATTGAAGAAATAAAAACAAGAAAAGGCAATATTCTACTTGCAACAAATAATTATTCTTGTCCAACAATGACCTTTTTGAAAGATCAAATTTCTGAAGAACAACTGACTTGGATAAAATCACAAATACACTAAAAACATAAATATGGCATCAGTAAACGTTTACTTAAACTTTAATGGAAATTGCGAAGAAGCATTCCTATTTTATCAGAAAAACTTTGGAGGAGAATTTCCTTACATCGGTCGTTTCAACGAAATGCCGAAGGATGAAAAAAATCCAATGCCCGAAGAAATGGGAAATCGAATCATGCACGTTTCTCTTCCAATCAGTAAAGAAACTACGTTATTAGGGAGCGATACCGGTGGAGAATGGGCGTCAAGCTTCAAACAGGGAAACAACTTCTCTATTTCTATCAATGCAGATTCAAAAGAAGAAGCAGATCGCTTATTCAACGGACTTTCTGAAGGTGGAACTATTACAATGCCTTTAGCCAAAACTTTCTGGGGTGATTATTTCGGAATGTTTGTAGACAAATTCGGGATTAACTGGATGATGAGCTGGAACGAAGGCGGGAAAATGTGATATTGAATGCGTGTAGTGACAGGTCGCGACCTGTCACTACATCGCGACCCAACACACACTGATTGAGCCGTTCACCAAAATAATTTGAGCTTCTGACCAAAATGATTACTTTAGAAATGCTTCAACTTTGCAATATAAAATTGAAATCATGAAAAAAGTCATTTTAATAACAGGAGCATCATCAGGAATGGGTAAAGTATTTGCCCGTGATCTTGCCAAAGAAGGACATATTGTTTACGGTGCAGCCCGTAGAGTTGAATTGCTGAACGAGCTCAACAACGTCAATGTAAAAACCATTACACTGGATGTCACGAACGACGAATCGATGCAGCAATGTGTAAACCAAATTCTCGAAAAAGAAGGTCGAATTGACGTATTGGTAAACAACGCCGGTTATGGATCTTACGGAACCGTTGAAGAGGTTTCAATGGAAGAAGCTAAACGTCAGTTTGAAGTGAATGTTTTCGGATTGGCAAGAATGACACAGTTAGTTCTTCCTGCAATGCGCAAGCAAAAAAGTGGAAAAATCATCAACATTTCATCCATTGGTGGAAAAATCGCAACGCCTTTTGGAGCCTGGTACCACGCCAGCAAATTTGCTGTAGAAGGAATGAGTGATAGTTTGAGAACTGAAGTTGCTCCATTCGGAATTGATGTTGTAGTGATCGAACCGGGAGGCGTGAAATCAGAATGGGCTGATGTAGCTTATCAAAACTTGGTTAAAACAACCGAAAATACTGCCTACGGTGATATGGCAAATAAATTCAAACAGGCTTTCTTTAAAACAACCGCTAAGAATGCAGAACCTGAAGTTATTTCACGCTTGGTTTCAAAAGCAGTGAGTTCATCTCGACCAAAAACAAGATACTCAGGAGGATACATGGCTAAACCAGCTTTATTCTTCCGCAGATGGGTTGGCGACCGAACTATGGATAAACTTCTTCTTTCGCAATTGCCAAAGTAATGGAAGATATTCTTCAGCAAAACCTGTTGTTCTCGTGTGTTCACAATGAAAAATTCGGAACGGAACAATTGGTTCTTCATCATGCTTTAACGGTCATTGTTTCCGGACGAATGGAAATGATGACCACTGAAGGAATTCGCTTTATTGAAGCAGGAACAATGGGAATTCTAAGAAGAAATACCTTGTTGAAAACGAAAAAGCATCCGGCAGACGATGGTCGACCATTCAAGTCGTTCACTTTATTTATTACTGAGGATCATTTGCGCGATTATTCCTTGAAGAATTCCATACCTCATCAAAATCGTTTTCACGGTGATGCACTTTATGAAATCCCTTCGAAATCGTTATTCCATGGATTCTTTCAATCGATTACTCCTTACTTCGATCAACCGGAATACTTTACGCCTCGAATTTCAGAGCTAAAAACAAACGAAGCAATTGAATTACTGCTCCAACTCGACAGTTCGTTTTTCAGTCAATACTTATTCGATTTCAGTGAACCGTTCAAAATAGATCTGGAAGGATTTATGCAAAAGAATTTCCTCTTCAATATTCCAATGAAAGAATTCGCTCGG
>CAMLET010000130.1 GCA_946479125.1 uncultured Flavobacteriales bacterium | reverse complement strand
AAACCGTTTTGTTCCGGCTACCTACAATCTATTTATGGCTGGTGTACTTTTTAAAGAAACAATCAAAGAAACCGACTCACTGGCAAAAATGAATCTAATTGATTCTACAAACAATTATTTAGACAGCTGCAGATTGGAATTGAATAGAAGTCGAGCAGCGAACCGCATTGAAAGCAAATTCCATTCTAACAAAAACAAAGAAAAAAGAAGTCAACTTTTTACTGAAAACAGAAAGTATAAAGCTGTTGCGAGCGCAATTTATACGGAAACCAATAAAAGCCGCAGCAAATTGAGAAATCTATACAGCAAATCATACAATTACGATCATAGAGGAATGAGCAGCCTGCAGAAATTCAAAAAAAGTTTCAAGCAGGAAATCTCTGTCAAAAAGCTTAAAGAAGAAAAACGTATAAAGCTCCGTGAACAATTAGCAGTCAACAAGTTTAAGGCAGATTCACTAACCAACAGTATTGCCATTCTTCAGGATAGTTTTGTAGTTCATATTGGTGCGCTTTGGGGGAACGTTATAACAGAAAGACAAGTTCTTAATCCCTTGATCCGATACTTCGACATTGATGCTGGTGCACGGGAGTTTTACAGCTTTGACAGCTACGATAAACAAATCAGGGATCTCAGAGCTAATTTAGACACGCAAGAACAATTACTGGTTTCAACTGCCAATTCTAATATCAACGCTTTGACAGATTCCATCGTCAACGAGTTTGTTCTAATGAATAATTTGATACGGCAACGGAATATTCTGAACCTGCAAACGGTAAAACTGATGCTGACACTCAGTGCTGTTGGCATGTATCCAAAAGACAGCATTGTCATTTTCAGAGAGTCGACTGAAAACTTGATAAAACAGGAAATCTGTACGAACGTAATGAACTCAGAACTGATCTACGTGGTAAGAGATAACTTCGCTTACTTCCTTGATCAGCTAAAAGCGTTGAAAAGAGAGATTGAGCAGGACAACGAATCGGAAAAAGACCGTTATAAAACAATTCAGGAGCACATTGCTTTAAACAAACAGCGACTTTCCAATGCTGCTGCGGGTAACTACGGACTCACAACGAGCTTAAAACGGGCACTTATTCTAGAACGAAAACGTTTTTTAGACGAATTAAAGAAGAAGAAGTAACAGCCAAAAAGCGAAGTTTTCCTTCAAACTCCTACACTTTTTTCCCAAACACCATGATTCATTTTTAACCGTCTGAAATCCGCCATAACATTGTGGTATAAATAAATACTTGCTGATTGATCAGGTATAGAATTAAACTTACGGTTATGGAAAAAATCACGACATATCCAGCAAAGTCATCACGACTTCCCTACTTGGTTCTGCTTAGTTTTTTCTTCGCTCTTCAAAATTGTCAACGCACAAATTATAATAACGCAAATACGTCAAAATACGATTCAGAGAAAAGCCTCTCCAACTCTGAACACAGTAGTAGTAAAAAGAAAAATAGAAGCTACAATAGTAGCCGAACGCAATAGTGCCCCTCTATTTCTATAAAAACAACTACTACTGCTTAATTAATAGATACTGGTGCTACATACTTCTCTACTGAATAAAGCACTTCAACAGAGTTGCCACGGTAACTGGAAATGATATGTAAATTGATACGATCGAAATCTGTTGGCAACAAAAAACACGGTGCCAGTGTCTATTAATAATTACAACATCAATCTCTGGCTTTCATGCTTGCCAAAAAATCGGCTTTGTATGATTCACTCAGGGGCAATTCTTTCTCGCCAATACAAACTTTTGTTTTTTGGTATTCCGTTATTCTGGAATACGGAACAATGTATGAACGATGAATACGAATAAATTGATCAACGGGTAATTCCTGAAACATTGCTTTCAATGATTTTCTCACTCGCACCGGATCTCCATTATCTCTGTAGAAAATCACGTAATCATCAATGCTTTCGATGTACTGAATTTCCTTCAAAACCAATTTTGTATTGTTGTAATTTGATTTTACGATAATCGATGGAGATAAAGCTGTTTGCTGTCCCTCCTCTAAAGAGATCATTCGAATAGCACGATCTAAAGCAGTTTCAAAACGGTCATAAGAATAAGGCTTTAGTAAATAATCAACAGCTGACAATTCAAATCCGTCAATTGCAAAATTCTCATGTGAAGTAGAAAAGATAAAATAAGTTGGAGGTTTAATAAACGATGCCAACTCAAGACCTGTCATTTTTGGCATTTCAATATCCAACACAACTATATCAACGCGGTTTTTATCAAGAAATGCCTTCGCTTCCAATGGGTTATTGAAACCATTCAAAAACTCAATATTTTCATGGTAGGAGCACAATTGCTTCACAAACCGAACAATGAGCGGATGGTCATCGACCACGATTAACGTGAAAGTTCTCATTACTTGAATTTATCTAGTGTAAATGGAGTAAAACAAATAGTTAAAGTCGTTTCAATATTAATAAATTTTGAGGAGATTAGGAATTAGTATTTCTGTTTTCTATTCTCTGTTCACTTATCTTTGTAACAACTAAAATCAGTTCTATGTTTTCAGAAAATTTATTGCAGCAAATCAGTTTTATCAAGGAAATTGACAAGGTCAAATACATTCAGCGAAAAACGAAGCTGTTTAATAGTGATAGAAATGAAAACGATGCTGAACACAGCTGGCATTTAGCTTTAATGTCCATGGTTTTGGCTGAACATGCGAATGAAAAAGTCGACATTCTGAAAGTTGTAAAAATGGTATTGATTCACGACATTGTTGAAATTGATGCCGGAGATACATTCATGTACGATACACAAAAAAATCACTCTAATACTGACGAAGAACGACTGGCGGCAAATCGAATTTTTGGTTTACTACCAACAGATCAAGCGGCAGATTTCATTGCAGTTTGGGAAGAATTTGAAGCCGGAGAAACTAAGGAAGCCAAGTTTGCAAAGGCAATGGACAGATTGGAACCTCTGCTTCAGAACACATCGAATAACGGCGGAACCTGGAAAGAGTTTGGAGTAACTTACGATAAAGTTCACCACAAGAAAAGCGTGATCAAAGAAGGATCTGAAACGATTTGGGATTACGCTGAAAACCTCATCAATGAAAGCGTTGAAAAGGGAATATTAAGCAAAGACTAGAGACATACTTCGACAAGCTCAGTATAAAATGACGAAGGACAAAAGACATCTATTTACAATTCAGAAATATATTCATAGATATCCAAATCGAGTTTCCTCTTTCCTCTTTCCTCTTTTGACTTTTATTGATTCAACGCCAAAATATACTTCTCAATATACAATTCCTTGTCCTTCGACTTGTACTGCTGAATGTAGCGCGGATGTTCAAGCACTGTTAAACGATCGAATAGATTTGCTTCTTTATTCAGTTTATGAATGAAATCGGCATTTTTCTTACCGAGAACAAAAACTTCTGTGGTATCTAAACCTAAACTGATGTGCTTTTTCAAAGATTCAATCATGAAATCTTTCACCATGGCAAATAGTGCTGGATCATCGTAATAGTTGGCATTCAACCATTTCCCATCCTTGGTTTTTCGGATAATTGCCAATGGAAAGGGTGAATTGATGTAAATATCATTGTAGAAAGCTTCTGCGCCGCCATATTCTGAAATCATGTCATAGAGAAAAACAGAAGAGATCTCATGTGTATGCGCCGACTTCATCTCAATTCCGCAAACACTTTCCATTCTTTTTGTGTCTGTAAAAGGAACCCCGGTCACTCCTGCCCCATGTCGACTTGGATTGATACCGATCATAAATTTTCTGGGATTGAAATCGTTGTAATATTTATGATAAAACCGCTGCATCACTTCCATCGTTTCCGGATTATCCAAATAAGGATTCAACACCTGAAAATCGGCAGGTAATTTACCTGAATAGTGCAGCTGTCTATTGAATTCTATGACTTTGTCCGCAAATGTTTTTGACATATTCATCTAAATTAGAAAAATCGGGAACACATAAAAAACAAGAGCATCATCTAGCTTAGCCGACAATGCTCTTATTTAACCAATTTATGCAACATCAAAGTGGAATTTACTTCTGTCAAAGGGAGTCCTGAGTTACTCCCCTTAACAACCTCTCACTATCTACATTGTTGTTCTTAAAAATTCTTGTTCTATTCCTTAATCTTCTGAATGATCTGGTTTTCAGAGGATATTAAAGGGAAGTTTTTACGCCTCCCTTCAATGTTCCTCATCACTAACCACACCCACCTAAATCTATAATTCAAATTTATGTTCACTGTGTAAAAATCTATTGCAAATCTTCAACAGTGATTTACATATCTTTTTGTATTCTCCAAATTTCCGTTTATTCCGTTTCACGCGGAATTTCATTTGCTGCACTTTCCTCATATACAGGTCCATACAGTCCCGGCACTTTATTTCCTGTAGCGCGCAAGTAAACAATCAGTTCTCCCCGATGATGATAAATGTGGTTGAAGATAAATCCACGGGCAACAGCGCCTCTTGGCAATGGACCAAATACGGTTCTCTCACCATCTGTCATTGTCCACTGATCCAACAATCTTTCATCTGTAATTGATCTTAACGCTGCTCTTGCTTGTTGAACATTACTTTCGAAAAGTTCCAGCGTCGCATTAATATCGTCAGCCAAACCGCGTTCCAACGTGTCTTTCGACATATCGTAAACATCTTTTGTAAGTGTACCCACATACCAATAATAAATTGTGGCAATATGCCGGGCAAGTTCTCCCATTGTCCATGAAATATCCGAAGGCTTATAATTAATGTCTTTTTCAGGAACCGCCTGCAGTAATTTTCTTGTACTTACTGTTTCCTGCTCAAATTCGTCTATCAAAAGTTGTACTATCATAATTCTTGTTTTATGAATAAGAAAGATACCACCGATGCTGCTGTATATAAAAATCTAATTCTTACAGAAAATACAGGTATACCTAGAAAAGTGTAACAAATTGATCAAAATCTATAAAATGCCTTGAAGCACAACTTCATAACTTGGTTATCACAGGTAAATGAGAGCAATTGCTTTCTATTATGCATTAAAAACAACCAGTTATGAAAGTATTTAATAAATCAGCAATTCTAATGGGAGCAACAGCTCTGGGAATATTATTTGTTTCTTCGTGTAAACCGATTTACAGATGTGGTGACCCGATTCCGGAGAAACAAAAAGGAGGAAAACGACTTCAGGCAGTCACGGTAGAACGTGATTCACTATGTCATGCTCTGGACGTTGAGAAAAGCACCAATGCGCAACTCACAACAGACAACAAAACGCTTCAGAACCGACTTTCCGGACAACAGAACATCAATCAGAATCAGTCGGAACAGTTGAGTCAGCAAGACAAAGACTTGCAAAACAAAGAGCGTATGCTTCGTGATATGCAGGCGATTATTGCACGTCAGCGTGATGCGGCGAACAAATTGAACCAAACACTGCGCGATGCTTTGGTTGGTTTTAATTCGGACGAATTAACAATGGAAATTCGTGATGGTAAAGTATATGTTTCGATGTCGGATAAACTCTTATTCAAATCAGGCTCAGCAACAGTTGAGCCTAAAGGAGTTGACGCATTGAAAGTACTTGCTGATGTATTGAACAAGAATCCAGACATTCAAGTCCTGATTGAGGGTCACACAGATAATGTTCCTATCAAAACAGCAGTTTACAAAGACAATTGGGATTTAAGTGTTGCCCGCGCAACCACTATTACCCGTATGCTGAACGAAATGTATGGAGTTCAGGCAACACGTATGACCGCTTCTGGTCGTGGAGAATACTATCCAAAAGCGACCAACAACACACAAGAAGGAAAGGCAATGAACCGAAGAACAGAAATCATTCTCTCTCCAAAATTGGATGAGATCATGAATCTTTTGAATACAAGTTCTGGGAACTAGATTTGAGTTAGTTGAGTTACAAATGAAGCGTGTCTGCAAAAGTAGATGCGCTTTTTTATTTCCCATCTACCTGAGGCGGACACAGATTAAAAAAACGGCCCTTACCAGTGATAATTATGTATCTGTTTCACTTGACCAGAAAAAAATCAGCAAAGGGGATTCTTCATTCTCTCTTTTTTGATAAATTCTTACAATATGAAACTACTACTAGAATCACCTGCCTTAAGCGTGTCCAAAACATTATAACCAAGTACTGTCAATTGAGGGAAGTCCAAAGACATTGGCAAATACTCACCTGATACAAGCCCTAATTTCTCAAAAAAAGTAATACTATCGGCAACTATTTGTGTATAGGTGGTATTCAATATACCATCTTTTAATCCTTGGGCAATTTCAATAAATTTGCTTGTAGATGATGTCATTTCTAATATTCTAATTACTTCCATAGCTTCGTCTCGAAAGAAAAGACTAGGGTTATCGGAATCGCTAAATGAAACACGTTTCATGCTGTCCATTCGCCCTTGCAATTGCAGAATTTTATCGTTCAATTCTTTTATTTCTGAATCACGAGAGTTAACTAAATGAATTAATCTATCTCTTTCTGTAATTAGTGTTTCTAATTTACTAGCCTCAATTTGCTCTTTTTGAAGTTCTACTTTCTTTCTAGCTATTTCTACTTCTGCATGGGTTTTCATGTTTACCCTTTCTCTCCATGAATCCATCTTCTTCTGATAGCCATGTTTCGATATCCTAAACAGACCATTGTCAACATAGTTTAAGCCAATGAGATAAATCAGCACTCCGATAATTGGATACAACCAGCCGAAAAAATCAATGTATTTTCCATAATGAGATAATTTATACTCAATAGTTTTGTTTGAGAACATCATAAAGGAAATGAATGTCCAATTACAAACAATCCAAGAAAATAGATAGGAAAAGAAAACTGGATTTGAGAGTCGATTCTTTGTAGTCTCTTTAATATCATCAATAAGTTGATTGCCTTTTTCAGTGGTGTCTTCTGCCATTAGTGGTATAAATCAAATTCAACACAACAAGTATAATTAAAAATGAAATAAGTGATGAATAACTTTAAGTTCCATTTCAGCAACACCGTTAGACGTCTTAATATCTGTGCATCTGTTGCAATTTCGGAAAGTCAGATAAGGATGTTGGTAACAAAAAAAATCCCTTCTGGCAAATGCCAGAAGGGATTCTTGAAATCAATAAAACAAACTACTTCTTGATGAATCGCTGTACAGCAATAGCATTTGTTTCCACGTTAGTCATTTTCAACACATAAACTCCAGTGCTAAGAGCAGAAACATCCATCTGATTGTTTCCATTCTCAATAACTGCATAGGTTCTTCCTGTAAGGTCGGTTACCTCGTATGTGTATTGATCGCTATTGGTGTTCTTATAGTCAATATTCAAGATATCTGTAGCTGGATTCGGATATAGATTAAGTTCCATTGAAGCTGATTCTTCATTAACAATCAACTCTGCATCGCCATCAGCTACTGAAAAAGGACTTAATGTTGTAATTCCCATGCGCGTCATCTCGTATGTACTGTTCGCACCTGAAACAGCAGCAGAAGGTGCAGCAAAATCCCAAGTACCATCAAAATGCGAGATGAATGCATCCGTACGATCAAAACCGTTCACTTCAGCAGCCAATTCCCAACCCAATTTCATGTTTAGGTCCAATGATGTTCCATCTGCTTCAATAATCCAGGTATTGTTCACAACACTAGCTATCATTGCACTGTTGAACCCTGAACTTTGCGTTCCGCCAACATAAACACCTTCAAAAGCTCTTACAGTAAAATGTCCTGATGCACCGCCAGCTCCTTGTTGTAAGCTTGCAGGAAAATAATTATCTTCTGTTCCAACCGGGAACACAACGTATGGTGTAGAAACAACAACTTGCATTTGCAACATTCCATAGTTTGTTGTCACAACATATTGTGTATTGCTGTAACCTGTAATGTCCGCATTATCTTCAATAACCAAATCTTCAGCCGTCAATACTATACTTCCACTTGTCAATGTCAATTCATCGTGAATGTGAAGTCCAGTTCC
>CAMLET010000129.1 GCA_946479125.1 uncultured Flavobacteriales bacterium | reverse complement strand
GCTAAATTAATATTTTCCAACATAACGCAAACCATTTTGTTCAAATCATAACGTTCTTTCCATCCCCAATGCGATCTTGCCTCAGAATCATCAATACTTGCCGGCCAGGAATCGGCGATTGCTTGCCTGAAATCTGGCTCATAATCTATTTCAAAATCAGGGATTTCAGTCTTAATTTCTTGCGCTAATGTTTCAGGTGTAAATGAGAGTGCAGACAGGTTATAGCTTGATCGGATCTTTACATTTTCTTTCGGAGCCTCCATCAATTCAATGGTTGCTCTAATAGCGTCATCCATGAACATCATTGGCAATGCTGAATCGGATTTCAAAAAGCTGGTAAACTTTTGTCCTGCTTTCGCTTTATAGAAAATATCAACTGCATAATCAGTCGTTCCACCACCAGGTAAACTTTTATAAGAGATCAATCCAGGATAACGAATACTTCTTACGTCAACTCCAAATTTATTGAAGTAATATTCACACCAGCGCTCACCAGCTTGCTTGGAAATTCCGTAAACCGTACTTGGCTCCATAACCGTATACTGCGGTGTATTGATTCTTGGTGTTGTAGGACCAAAAACAGCAATGCTGGATGGCCAGAATATCTTTTTAATATGTCCTTCCTTAGCAAGATCAAGAATAGTGAACAATCCTTCCATATTCAATCGCCATGCAAAATCTGGATTTTTCTCAGCCGTTGCAGAAAGTAGAGCAGCTAACAAATAAACTTCATCGATTTTCCCGTCAATAATGGTTTTTCTAACCGCAGGTCTGTCCATCGCATCTAAAACAACATACGGACCATTTTCTAAGGCTTCGGGACAACTTGATTTGATATCTGCACCAATAACTTGCTCATTTCCAAATTTTGAGCGCAACGCCAGCACCAGCTCGGTACCAATTTGTCCGCACGACCCTAAAACCAAAATTTTCTTCATAGATATCAAATAAAAGTCTGCGCAAAATTAGTTGTTTTCACCGCCCAATTCAAAAGGAATTCGTGTTTTTCTTCACAATTTTGGAATCTCACTTTCGGTTTTTCCTACATTTGTATTAGTACATCTCTTATGTGGATAGAATTACCAATACATCTGCAATGGCTTCAAATTAGAAAGCCTGAGTGAGCAAAGCTCTTTCCTTGCTCTTTTTACGGTTATTGAATGCTTGCATCTAACCGTCAATAAGTTGTATATTCATTAAAAATTTAGGAAATGCCTTTTTATTATAAGTTGGGGAACATTCCCCCCAAACGACATACTCAATTCAGAAAACCGAGTGGTGAACTGTACTATGAGCAGCTTTTTGGTACTGAAGGATTTAGCGGATTTTCATCTCTGCTTTATCATACGCACAGACCAACAATGGTGAAGGAAGTTAAAAGCGCAATCGATTTGACTCCAAAAGCCGCTGATGGAAAAAACATTAAATCCCGTATGATCAAAGGATTTGATGTTACTCCAAAAGATGATTTTCTTGAAAGCAGAACGATTGTAATGTTCAACAACGATTTGAATATTGCACTTGCCGCTCCAAAGAAATCAATGACTTCGTATTTCTACAAAAATGCGGATTCGGATGAGATGATCTTCATTCATAAAGGAACCGGAAAACTAAGAACATTGCTTGGGAATATTGATTTTTCGTACGGAGATTATCTTGTAATCCCACGTGGAATGATCTATCAAATTGAGTTCGATACAGAGGACAACAGATTGTTCATTGTTGAATCATTTTCTCCGCTTTACACGCCAAGAAATTACCGAAGCAAATTCGGACAATTATTGGAGCATTCTCCTTTCTGTGAAAGAGATTTCCGGGCACCACATGAAATTGAAACACATGATGAATTAGGTGATTTCACTATCAAAATAAAGAAGGAAAACATGCTGCATGAGTTGGTTTATGCATCGCATCCTTTCGATGTTGTTGGTTGGGATGGTTACAATTTTCCATATGCTTTCTCTATTCACAATTTTGAGCCGATAACAGGACGTATTCACCAACCACCACCAGTTCATCAAACGTTTGAGGGACATAATTTTGTGGTTTGTTCATTCTGTCCACGTATGTATGATTATCACCCACTTTCGATTCCTGCACCGTACAATCATAGCAACATCGATTCTGATGAGTTATTGTACTATGTTGACGGTGATTTCATGAGTAGAAATCATGTTGAAAAAGGATATATTTCCCTTCATCCTGGTGGAATTCCTCATGGACCTCATCCTGGTGCTTACGAGAGAAGTATTGGACAAAAAGAGACGCAGGAATTAGCTGTAATGGTTGATACTTTTAAACCTTTAAAGCTTACACAAGCTGCAATTGACAACGAATTGGCTGACTACGCATATAGTTGGCTATAAAATAATTACATCTCGACTCCGCTCGATGTCCTATGAATAAAAGGTTATCGAGCGGAGCCGAGAGAATCTTTTAAAAAAATTAAAAAATGAGTAACGAGATTAAAAACGTAGAATACGGATTAGATAAAATTTTTGAAGGCGCGCAAGATTTCTTGCCTTTATTGGGAACTGATTATGTTGAGTTTTATGTAGGAAACGCAAAACAAGCAGCACACTTTTATAAAACAGCTTTCGGATTTCAGGATTTGGCTTATGCTGGACTAGAAACCGGAGTAAAAGACCGTGCTTCTTATGTTCTTAAACAAGACAAAATCCGCATTGTTCTAACAACAGCTTTGAAAAGTGATTCGCCAATTGGTGAGCATGTTAAAAAGCATGGTGATGGTGTAAAAGTGATTGCTCTTTGGGTTGAAGATGCAAGAAAGTCTTATGAAGAAACTACTAAAAGAGGTGCTAAGTCTTTCTTTGAGCCTATGGTAGAATCTGACGAGAATGGTGAAGTTGTTCGTTCTGGTATTTACGGCGCGTACGGTGAAACCGTATTTGTATTCGTAGAGCGTAAAAACTACAAGGGTATATTCCTACCTGGATATGTAGAGCATAAAACAGCCTATAATCCTGCTCCGGTTGGATTAAAATTCATCGACCACATGGTTGGGAACACGGGATGGAATAGAATGAATGAAGCTGTAAAATGGTTCGAGGATGTTATGGGATTTGTGAACTTCCTATCGTTTGATGACAAGCAAATTACAACAGAATATTCGGCATTAATGTCGAAAGTAATGAGTAATGGAAACGGAAGAATTAAATTCCCGATCAACGAACCAGCTGAAGGTAAGAAACGTTCTCAAATTGAAGAATACATTGATTTTTACGAAGGAGAAGGTGTTCAACACATCGCTGTAGCAACAGATGATATTATTACAACTGTAGCTGATATGCGTGCACGTGGAATTGAATTCTTATCAACACCTCCACAAGCATATTACGATGCAATTCCTGAGCGTTTGAAAGATCATATGAACAAATTCAAAGAAGACATCAATGAATTGCAGAAATTGGGAATTATGATTGATGCTGACGAAGAAGGATACCTACTTCAAATCTTTACTAAACCGGTAGAAGATCGCCCAACAGTTTTCTTCGAAGTTATTCAGCGAATGGGAGCAAAAGGATTTGGAGCTGGTAACTTTAAAGCTTTGTTCGAGTCTATTGAAAGAGAACAAGAGAAAAGAGGAACATTATAATTAACAGCTTAGAATACGAAAAAGGGTCAGTTTGAATTAAACTGACCCTTTCTTTTTTATCTTTTATTCACCTTGTTAAAAGTAAATCGAAACTTTCTTGAATTCTTCATACTTCTTCCATTCCACTTCACCAACAACTTGTTTCAAGTTCGTTTCTACTTCCAATCTCAGTACTTTCTGATTCTCTCTTATCTCATCAGGTAACATTCCAACCGTACGAGATTCAAGATCTAATTCCTTTTGGTTATTTTCGTAGATAATTCCCATTACTTTCTGACGACCAGCCTCATCCAGAGTAAAGTAACTTGAAAAATCATTTGTTTTCGCAACAACGTATTCTTTAGAATAAATGTCCGGAGTTGCCTGTTCCTGAGCTATTGCTCCATTCAGCATAAAGGCAAAACCTAGTAATAATATTGATTTTTTCATTGATAGTCTTTTTAATGTATTTCTTAATGTTGAACGATCACTTTTAAGGTCTCTACCTTGTTTTCATCCGATGTAACTCTGATTGAATATGGTCCGGCACTTAATTCTTTCACATCCAATGGTACAAGCGTTTGATAAGAGGTAGAATTTACAACCTGAGTTTTAATTAACTTACCTGTAAAGTCGAACAATTCAATTACACAAGTTGTTTTCTTCTGATCCGAATTGATCATCAACGTTACCACTTCATCAGCCGGATTCGGATGACTCGTTATACTCCAACCTTCAGATGAACATGTTAACATAATTGGTCCGTAAATGGTTTTGTTACCATCCGTATCTTCCTGAATCAATCTGTAGTACGTGTTTCCTACTTCACGATTGTTATCAGTAATATGGTAAGTATTTCCTACAGAATTGGTTCCAGTACAAACCGTTTCACCTACTGTAGACCAGGTATTGATATCTCTTGAGCTTTCAATCACATATGAAGCACAATTCACTTCACTTTCTGTTTTCCATGTAATATCAGCTTTACTTCCATCTAAACAACTTGCTGAGAAACTTGATAACTCAACTGGTAATGGACTTGTTCCTGACATACCATGCAGCCAAAACTCTGAGAAACTTGGGATATTAAATCGAGTAAATCTCGCTGAAGCACTGAATCCAGGAAGCATTGTTGATGTGTTTCCATTTGCAGCCTGATTGTGCAATGTTGTTCCTCCACTTCCTCCTGCCGAAACACAGTTGTTAAGCGCATTGTTATCCATGTTCAATGGTCCGGAATACTTGCTCAATTTTAAATCAGCAATAGCCGTTAAATCGTCCCAGGCACTAATATTTGCGTTTGCTTGCGGAACAAGTGTTGTGTATTCTCCATTATCAAAATGCAATACAACATCAACTCCAGCAGCAGGTTGGAACTGTGGATTGATCAACCACTCTCTTCCCAACGCCGTAACCATATAACTAGCGGCATTACATGCAGGAACATTAACAGGTGCTCCGAAAACATATGCTGTTGCCGTAACATTACCCAAGTTTTGACCATTCGAATTGATAGAACAAATTAAACGACCACTTGAATGGTAGAAGTGGATGTATCCATTTTGATTAACCAAACAAGTCGCGCTTTCACCATTGTTAGCCAATGTTGTTCCCGCAGTTGGTAAAGTAAGCGTTCCTGAAGTACAACCTGAAGCTGGACAAGCCGTTCCTGCACTTGCTCCCACGTAATATGTTGTTGTAGCAGATGGAGTTACTGTAATACTGTTACCCGTACCAACCAATGTTCCACCACAAGATCCTGTATACCAGTTCCAGTTAGCACCAGTTGCAAGTGTACCACCTACAACAGACAATGTTGCACTTTGACCATTACAAATTGTTCCGGTTCCTGCAATAGAAGTTGGTGGAACAGAAGAAGCACTAATCACATAAGTTGTTGCCGTTCTACAAGTTGGAGCACTGCTACATGCCGAGTAAAACGTATAAGTTCCGGGAGTATTTGTATTTGGTAATCCTGAACCGGCAACTCCAACAGGGTTAAAAGGTGAAGTACTACCAATTGAAGAACCTCCAGTTGGTGCCGTATACCATTCAATAGAAGAACCAAGTGAAGTAGAAATTGTTGCCGCAGCTGGCCCGGTAAATGTCCATGAATAAGAATCTGTAGCTGATGCACTATAAGTGGTGCTAATTAAGAAGTACTGTACCCCTGGAGTAAGCGTTGCAGTAAACATAGGGTCAGCAGGGCAAGATGGATTAGAATCATCATCACCAACTACGAAGTTTGCTGGTGTTCCACAAGGTGCAGCAGGAGTAAATGCATTCTGATATAAATGTCCGTAACCGTCAATCGCAGGGAAACATCCTGAAAAAGTGTAAGAACCCGCAGTTGATACGTAGAACGAATAAACATCATAATATACTGTTGTTCCTGATACTGAACATGCAGTACCGCCATAAGGACGAACCCATGTTGGATCTCCAGCTGCAAGATTACCTGAATTGAACACCGCTCCTTGAGCCGTTGTAAGACCCGGTACTCCACAAGAAGACGTTGTAATAGTTGCAGCAGCAGATCCCTGACAAACAGTTGCACCGGTTGTTGTTGGTGTTGCAGGACTGGTAATTGCTATCGTTCCTGGTGATGTTGCAGAACATGCTCCAGCGGTAATCGAAAAATTAGCATAACTACCTGTATTTAAACCAGAAAGAGTAAATGTACCTCCTGATATAGTTATTGACGAGGATGTAGGCACACCGTTCAATGTATAATTCAACGTATATGTTCCATTAGCCAAACCTGTAGTTGTAAAAGGTATGCTTCCATTTGGTGTAACACAACTAGAATTATTCGTTGGTCCACCAGCCGTTAGCGTAGTATTTAGTGTAATTACCACATCATCTGTACACGTAGTACCACCACAATTCCAGTATGCAGTATATGTTGTTGAAGTTGTAGGGCTAACATTATATGTTGGACTCGTTGACAATATGGTTGCACCCTGTTGCCAACGTAAGAAACTACACGTAATTGGCGCAAACGTATTACAATCTTGTTGTGCTGGAGTAATTCCAGGCCAATCAGTAGCATTTCTTCCTGGAATTGGAACAGCTACTGTACCATCTGCATTTTCACAACCTGAAGTTGCAAGAGCTCCTGAAGTAGAAGCATTCCAGTTAGCCGACAATTGAGAAATGATAATATTGAACGATCCGTTTTCATTTAAAACAATTTGAAATGAAGCCGTTCCTGTTCCAGCGCCCGTTCCTACATTGTAAGGAACTACGTTTGTATAGCTTACTATAAACTGACGGTTTGGAGCAACTCCAATCGTCTGATACGTAATCGTTCCACCATATCGTATGTCGATATCGGCAAACATACCCGCAATATAATTGTTCGGGGCTCCACCCGCAGGAATCGCAAACGACGAGAAACCTGTAAATGTAAACGGTCCAAAACCAACAATACCATTTGACTGAATAACAGCTGTGGTATAACTCCCTCCAAAATAATTAAAAGTGAATCCAATTGGAACCTGACCTGTTACACAGTCATCACATGCCACTGGAAATGCATTTGTTCCACCAGTAGGTAAAGACGGACATGGAGCACTTGACCATGTAAATCCGTTGTTCGGTGCAGCTTGCGCAACTAAAGCAGTTGAAGAGCCACAGTTAATTGTTGCGTCTCCAGCCGCAGTAGGACATTGGCCAAACACAAAATAATTGAAAAGTAGAAATGAGAAGAAGGCAATTGCCTTACTTGAGTAGCGCAGTTTCATAAATCAGTAGTATTGGATGACTAAGCTAATCAGAAACAATGCGTTACATTAATGAATAGTTTTACCGATGAACAAATCGCAAATTTCAATTAACATTTCGTTACTGTCATCGAAAGGAGGTACTGATTACTAAATATTTAGTAATTCAATCGTTTGTATTTCAACAAGTTACGTTAAAAAAATACAATGCTGTGAATTCAACAAAAGCATCGCTTGTTGTCAAAAAATACACAAAAAAGAAGTGATTATCCTACCATGATTCCTTTGCCACCAAGCTTCGGAATGTCAGTCAGATTTTTCTCATTGATGGTTTCCGGAAGGAAGATGTATTTTTTATCGTACATCACGTCATCTGCCCAAAAGCTTACCCAATATTCATTTGTCAGTCCAAAAACTTCCTCCATGATGGGTTCAATTTTTGCTGCTTCGTTAGGCAATAAAACTTCAAGACTGTGACGTAAAGTAGAAGTAACAATTTTCTCACCTGAAGCAGCATCAAAACCATAGCCTTTACTGGTAATGATAATCCCTTCCATAATATCTTCGCGCAGATTCAACAGGTAAACGTAATGCTGTGTTCCACCTTCTTCATTCGTTTCAGGTACAACAACCATTTTCACATTTTCAACTACCGGTCCTTTAAGTTCGTCGCGCATTTTTGGAAAAATTTGTTCCT
>CAMLET010000128.1 GCA_946479125.1 uncultured Flavobacteriales bacterium | reverse complement strand
CTCAACTTTTCCAGGTTGAATATCGTCAGGAGTTACTGTCGAAGGTCGCATAGGCGGTCTTTCGTCACTTCCTCTGAAATCCGGTCGGGAGTCATTGTTTCTTGGCTGGAACTCACCACGTGGCTTGAAATCTGTACGTGGTGGTCTGTCACCTTGCGGACGTTGTGGACGATCACCCTGAGGTTTTTGTCCTCTGTCGTCTGCCAGTTTAACAGCAATTGGTCGACCATTAACTAAATGCTCGTCCAAAGCCTGAACAGCACTATTGGCTTCATCCTCATTGAACATTTCGATAAAAGCAAAACCTCTTGGTTTACCTGTTTCTCTGTCCTTAGCGATGGTTACTCTATTCACCTTGCCATGTGCTTCAAAAAGCGACTTCAACTGTTCGTCTGTTGTGTTGAAATCAAGTTTTGCAACAAAAATACTTGTCATTGTTCTTAGTAATACGGCGATAAACCGCGTTAATTTTAATGTTTAACGAATCGAAGATAAATAAAATTTGATGTCTACCAAATGGTAATAACAAAAAGTATTTAAATCAACTGTTTTATTTATTCTTCAGTAAATCACGAATTTCCGCCAATAATACTTCTTCATTTGAAGGAGCAGGGGGAGCAGCAGGCACTTCTTCCTCTTTTTTCTTGCGAAGTGAAGCGGCTTTATTCATCCCTTTTACCATTAAGAAAATACTGAAAGCAACTACTATGAAGTTAATCACTGCCGCAAGGAATTTTCCCCACAATACACCATTCCAGGAAACCTTACTTAAATCATCTACATTCAACGATTTCAGTACAGGATTTAAAATTAGGGGAGTGATAATGTCCGTTACCAAAGAGGTTACTATTGCACCGAAAGCTGCTCCAATAATCACAGCTACAGCTAAATCAACTACGTTTCCCCTCGAAATAAACGCTTTGAATTCTTTTAACATGTTAGTTGGTATAAATGTTTAATCAAATATAGCTTAAATCTGAAAAGCCACAAATCATTTGTTATTCAGATGTTTAATGTCAGTCCTTTACAATGAGAAACAAACTGGTTCATTTCCCGCAAAGACACGAACCAATATGGCGTGTTATGAATTGCCTAACGGACAATTCAAAAGTATCCAATGAGTTACTGACTAAAATGTGATTTAGTTTGAGTATTGGAGGGCGTCTGAAGGTCATCGCGCGTAGTCGAGATGTAAGCGCCCTAAAATTTGCGTCTTTGCGGGAAAGGAGCTGTCTTTATGTATGAAACGGAATACGCTGCTGTAACGAGCGTGAAAGCGTTATTTCATCAGCATAATGCAATTCACTTCCAACCGAAATTCCACGGGAAAGAGTAGTGATATTCACATCAAAGCCTGTGCACTTTTTATACAGATAGAAATTCGTTGTATCGCCTTCCATTGTTGCACTCAAAGCCAAAATGATCTCGTCTATATTTCCGCTTTCACATTTTTCAATTAATGGAGAAATGAACAGGTCATCCGGACCAATTCCATCAATTGGAGAAATAACTCCGCCAAGCACATGATAAATTCCATTAAAACTTCCTGTTGCCTCAATAGCCATTACGTCGCGAACATCTTCTACAACACAAACTAATTTAGTATTGCGCTGCGGATTGGTACAAATAGAACAATGTGTTTCGTCGCTAATGTTCCCGCATTCTTTGCAGGTCTTTACTTTTTCCTTCAAATGCGAGATCACCTCTGCGAAACGTTCCAATTCGTTTTTATCTCTTTTCAGTAATTGCAATACCAATCTAAGTGCTGTACGCTTACCGATTCCGGGTAAAGAACCAAATTGTTCTACCGCATCTTCAAGGTATTTTGACGGAATGTTCATAACACAAAAATAAGTGTTTAACACTTGGAATTTTTGAGAATTTCAAAGACTTATTACTTTTGCACCGTGGAAATAATTAGTTACAACTTATTTGGCTTGCATCTACAAGAGCCAATGGCATTTATTACAAATGGACTGATAGGGATTTTTTCGTTGTGGGCATACAGTTCTTTACGTTCAAATCCGTCCGTAAAAAAATACTGGAAAACCTTTTATTTAATTCTTGGAATTTCTTCTATTCTTGGAGCTTTAGGTCATACTTTCTTCCAATATTTCGGTATTTATGGCAAAATGCCGAGTTGGGTATTGATAACTATTGTGAACTTGTTCTCTGGTAGTGCAATGTTGAGTTACGATCAGGAAATCAACTCCAAAAACCCATGGATACATTTTATTTGGATAAAAAGTTTAATTCTAATTACCACAGCAATTGCCTTACAAAAATTCTTATTCGTTGCCGTTGACAGTATTGTTTCTTATATCCTTTTTACGGGCATTTACGCAATGAAATTGAAAAAAAACGGATTAGATTCAATGAAATATATGGTTTTGGGTGTAGTTGTTATGCTGCCTTCTGCTTTTGTGTTTTTATTCAAATGGAGTCCGTTTCTTTGGTTAAATAAAGATGACATCAGTCATTTGCTTATCTTGGCGGGAATATCATGTTTCTACTTTTCAATTAAAAAAGGAGTGAAGGAACTCAAACTCGCATAGAATGTCAAAAAACGAAGTAAATATCAAAAATAAACGCGCACGCTTTGAGTATCATCTTGAGGATGTGTTTACTGCTGGTATTGTACTTAGTGGAACCGAAATTAAGAGTATCAGAAACGGAAAAGCCAGTATTTTAGAATCGTACGGCGTTTTTGATAATGGACAGGTTTTCATTCGTAACATGCACATTTCTCCATACGAAAATGGTTCGTTCTACAATCATATGGCTCGTGGAGACAGAAAGCTACTGTTGAATAAAAAGGAAATCAATAAAATTGAGAAATACCTTAAGGTAAAAGGAAATACGCTTGTTCCCCTGAAACTATTTCTAAGCGAAAAAGGCTGGCTGAAAGTGGAAATTGCCTGTGCTGTTGGTAAGAAATTACACGATAAACGCAACGATTTGAAGCAGAAAGACGATAAGCGCGAAATGGATAGGGCTTTGAAACGCTAAACAAAGGCATCTTCCGCCGCGGCGGACTCGATGTCCTTTGTTTGAAATATTTCTAGATGGTTATTGCTAAGGTTACCGAGCGGAGTCGAGGTTAACCTAAATGAATCCTAAGCTTAAAACGTGAACTATCCTCAAATGTCCCAATAAAAGATACAATTCCACAATTCCCACAAACCAAAACGAGAATTGATACATGAATGCAAATTGGACATTCATTCTTCTTCGGAAATAAGGAAATAACGGGACAAGGAGCAATGCTACCAAATACCAGCGAATGCTCAATATGTCGAAATCGAAACCGGTTCTGCTTGTTGAGAAATCGTCTGTCGAGTAAAAGCTCATTGGACAATGCAATAGCCACGATTTTTCCACCAAAACTTCAGGATAGGAGTAAGTCCATGTTGCGGCATTTGATTCTGCGAAATAATTTCCGGTATTCTCCAGATAAACCATGTAGATCTTGTGCTCTTTGATTCCGGTGTGACCGACTCCGGAATAACCTTCCAATGTATCTTCTTCGAAGTGATGCGGTAGAAAATCATCCAGTGAAATGCATGTTGCAAGTAGAATTCCAACCCACATAACGGCTCTGTAGATTTTCCAACGTTTTCCGGAAAGTAAACTTGCAAAATAACGTTGATTTTCTTCTAAATTCTTCTTTTTCTGATCTTCAAAACGTGCTTTAGCCTCATCCATTCTAGCTTTTAGCGTATCAATGTCGTCGTCTGTTTTTTGATACGCACGTGAAGTTCTGCGCTGAGTTGTTGGTTCAGGATCTGGTCTGAATAAACATTCAACAGCCAAACTCAATCGAATGAATTCTTCGTGTGCAGAAGGATTTGGATTGATGTCGGGATGCACTTTCATCGCCAACTTCTTGTAGCGTTTCCGGATGTCCTGCTCTGTAGCGTCTGACGTTAATCCTAATATTTTATAGGCCTGCGACTTATTCATACAACGCTTTTACGCTTTTTATCAAACTCAATCGGTCCAATTTTAATCCGTTTATATAGCTGAATTCGTGCTCTAAAAATGCTTTTGGAACATGATATTTGCTAAAATTCGCTTCAATAAATTGTTTGATCTCGTTTTTCAGTTGTTCATCAATAGTAATTTCACTTACCAGAATCGATTTTTCGCCATAAGTAACATCAGGAATCCCAATCAGCACAATTTTCAGATTGAACCTTGAAGCAACTGCATTTTCTATCAGTTCAGGAACGATCTTTATTCCGCCGCTGTTGATTACAAAATCATTTCTTCCAATCCATTTAAATAACTTATTATCAGTTGTTTCAATTATATCTGTTGAAGTAATTGTTTTATCATTTAACTGAATACTCATTCCATTGTCCGAAGAGTTGACAGTTATTCCTCCTAAACAATGATAATGTTCATTTCCCAGTTTCCGAAGAGCAATGTGCGACAAGGTTTCCGTCATTCCAAAACCAATGAAAGCATTGATTCGGAGTTGAACACTTTTCTCTTCCAGATGGGAAGGAATGGCTGATCCACCTAATAAAATGTTTTCAAATCGAGCTAACTCAGTTTCATGGTTTTCAAGTAGATCCGCAAATTGAATCACTGCTAGTGAAACCAGATCGAATTTTAAGAAAGAGGGAAGAGCGCTTGCGAAATTGCGGGAAGCTTCTGTAAAATGAATCTCGTAATTTCCAGTCAAAGCTCTGAAAAGTGACATTCTTGCACCAATTGTGTGAATCGCAAGTGGACAAAGTATCTTTGAATCCGCATTCAAATTGAAGAATTGATTCGTCCGATTTACGGAGTTGACAATATCCTTTTTTGAATGTGTGATCTCCTTTGGAAGCCCGGTAGAGCCTGAGCTCTTGATGTTTAACTCAAAGTTTTCTTCCTGAAAATTCGTTATAGCGGCATTTACTTCATTTTGAAGTTGTTCGCTACAATTATGGAAGAACACTTGAAAACTCATTGTGGAACGGTAATTGTTTTTGCTCATCCCGGCAAACGCAAAACAAGCGTATCGGTAAGAAAATTATCGATAAATTTAGACATTAAAATAAAGTAGAATGAAATACCTTATCATATTATCGGTAGTTGCAGCAACGAGTTTTTGGGGATTGTCTTCTTTCTCATCAAATGCAAAACTGACATCCGTAACTTCGAAAGTAACCGGTGGAATTAGCTTTAGCAGCATTACTCTTGAGAAAGCGAAAGCAGAAGCAAAGAAAAAGAAAAAGAAAATTTTCATTGATGTTTACACAACCTGGTGTGGACCATGTAAAGAAATGGCGAAAACTACGTTCACTGATGGTGAATTAGGAAAGCTTTTCAACAGTAAGTTCGTGAATGTAAAAATGGATGCTGAAAATGATGCCGATGGTTCATTGATCAGCTCGAATTACAAAGTAACAGCATATCCAACACTTCTTTTCCTCGATGAAAATGGAAAATTGATCAAGAAATTGGTTGGTAAACAATCGAAAGAGAAGTTGATTCAGGTAGCGAATGGTATGTGATATATGATATAAAACATTGGTAGTAAGGGCGAATCATTATTCGCCCTTACTTGTTTTATTTAGTTTGAATCTGATGACATACCCTTTATTTGTTGTAGCATACAACACATCTCCAACCAATAACAAAGCGCAATAATTTCCTTTTTCAACCCAAGTCCACGTTTTTCCGCCATCGGTAGAATAATCAATTCCATTCGTTCCGCAAGCAAATAAGCTGTTTGGAGTTCCCTGTCTGCTTGAAGCATTCAGGCAGGCTGTAACGCAGGATCTATAACCGTGAGTTGGTGTTTCTGAAACCGACCAGGTTTTTCCACCATCTGTAGTGTAAACCGAAGTAGAATCGGAAGCATTTGGCTTGGTGTAGTTTCCACCAACAATTACCCCGTTCATTTTATCAAACATGCAAATGGAAAATGGTCCGGCTCCTTCAGCTTTCGGCATTGGAAGTTCTGTTTGAATCTGCGTATGGTATTCGAAAGTACTTGTTCGATAAAATGTAGCGTTGTTTGGACCACCTGAAACATAGTAATACACTCCTCCGATCAATTGTGCTGTTGTTCCACTTGCAGCGTAATAAGCTTCGCCATTGGCGGTTTGAAACGGTCCATATGTATAGACATAATCGTCATATTCTTTTCGCGCACCGATCACTTTGATTGTTAACTCTCCGCCAATAGGATCGCTAAGTAAAATTAGTTCTCCATTGGTTTTTTGAACGATATCGTCAATAAAACTATTATCCCTGAAAAGTTCCCAAACCTCATTTTTGGTTATTCTGTAAACAACACCAGAATCGCCACTTAAGCAGGTGTAAACCCTTTTCCCGTCAACAATAACATCTCTGAATTCACCGCCAACTTCATATGGAATAAGCGTTTCAACTGTGTTATTCTTTAAGTTGTAAGATAAAACTCCCGATTTCGAAGTTCCGATGATCAATTTGTTCTTCTGTAAAGCAATTGCTCGAGAATACCCTTCTTCGCTAAAATGTAGCGTATCTCTTGATTTAAAAATATCTTGTGCTGACAAGTTCAGACTTATCAAGCTAACTGCGATAAATGCGATTAAATTTCTCATGCTGCTCTTGTTTAAGCGTTTCTAAGTTCTCAGGAAGATCTCTTTTCCAGCGTTTATGACTCCATAACCAGCCAGCAGGATTGTTTCGAATTCCTTCTTCGAGTAATTCAACGTGTTTCTCGGTAATTACTCCCCAATCCAATGTTCTTGGTGAATCTGTAATCAGTTCCAGTTTGCAGGAATAATGCCCACGCTTAATCTTTTTTGGAAGGTAGAATACAACTGCATGGTCATATGAGTTCGCTAATTGTTCTGCACCAAAAGCAATTGCCGTTGGTCGACCTAAAAACGTTGTCCAGTATGATTTTAGTGAATCTCCCGGACTTTGATCTGAAAGAACTAATGTTGCAATTTTTTCATTCTTGTTTTCGTAATCCTCGAACGTTTGTTTCACGATTTTTGAATGAATGACATGCATCCCGAAGCGTTGACGAAGTGTATTGATCTTTTTATCCCAAAATCCGCTTGAAAGGGGCATTCCAATTCCAACGGCCTGATGCGGGAAGAACAAATTTTGTCCGGTGATCATCCATTCCCAGTTGTTGTAATGTCCCGAAACAAGAATTACGCTCTTTCCTTGATTGTAGAGGCTCTGCATCAATTCCGGATTCTCGATCTTAAACCGTTTCTCCAGTTCTTTTTGAGATATTCCGAGATTTTTGATTCCTTCTATCATCATGTCAGAGAAAGTACGATAGAATTTTCTTCTCAAAGCAGCAATTTCATTCGGTTTTTTCTCAGGAAAACACTTTGTGAGATTGTCTGTAATGACCTTTTTCCGATAGGGAAGTACCGTAATCAAAAGGAAATAGAAGAAATCAGAAATACGATAAGTGAGCCAAAGCGGAAGCTTAGAAAGCGGATAAATAAACAAATAATAAACTACCTGACTCATTGTTTCTTATTTGGCCAACGAGAGGCAATTTGTTCAGCAATTTCCTGTTCACGTTTTGAACTTCCAGGATGAAAGAACGATTTATTCTTCAGTAGATCAGGTAAATATTGTTGTGCCACAAAGTTTCCGGGATGATCATGAGCATATTTGTATTCTGCGCCATAACCCAGGTCTTTCATCAGTTTTGTAGGTGAATTTCTTAAATGAAGTGGAACTTCAAGGTTCGTAGAACGACGAACTTCAGCTAAAGCTTCATCAATTGCTAAATATGCAGCATTTCCTTTTGGTGAAGTTGCCAAATAAATAGCGCATTCCGAAAGAATAATTCGTGCTTCCGGCCAGCCAATCATTTGAATAGACTGAAAAGTAGTGTTAGCCATAATCAATGCTGTTGGATTGGCTAAACCAATGTCCTCAGCTGCCAGAATCAACATTCGTCGTGCGATGAATTTCGGATCTTCACCACCTTCAATCATTCGTGCTAACCAGTAAACAGCTCCGTCAGGATCGCTACCCCGCATCGACTTAATGAAAGCTGAAATGATATCGTAATGTTGTTCGCCGTCTTTGTCGTAACGA
>CAMLET010000127.1 GCA_946479125.1 uncultured Flavobacteriales bacterium | reverse complement strand
CTCCGTGCTGAATATGGCTTAGACATTTGTCAACCTTTAGTTGAAATTCATTCATTCAATACTATATTAACTAGTGGTCCCGAATACATGGGATAGTTTTCTCAAACTTCTATGTTGGAACTGGTGAAAGGTAAACACAACTTTGAATTGAAAATGTAAAATTCAGAATTGAAAAGAAAGGTAAATAAGTCCGCTGTGGCGGAAAGTCCCTTTTCAATTTTACATTCTCAATTTTCAATTAATCTTCGAATCCTTTCTTTCTCAAGAACAATCGAAGCATCATAAAACTGGCTATTACTACAACAACCGTGAAGAAGTAATTTGGATATTCTCCAAAAATCTGATGATCAACCACCTTACCTTTCACCACTACTTTCTGAACATTGAAGATCTTCAGTAATGTTGCACAAATAACCAAAACGCCAATTAGAACATAGCTGCCCAGCAAGTAAACATGGTTACGAATTTGTTTATTGGTTGCTCCTGTCTCATCAAGTGTAATGTTATGACGAAGTCCTTTGTTTTTGAACGAGGTAACAATTTCCTTCACATCTCTCGGGAAATGTTCGATGAAGTATAAATAATCTTCTGCGGAGTTCACCACTTTTTGTTTGATATTGTCCCAACTGAATTTCTCCATGACCTTCTCACGAGCGTAAGGTTTGATCATATCAATCAAATTCAATTCGGCATTCAGCGATTCAGCAACTTTCTGAATGGTCACCAAGGTTTTCAAAAGCATGTACAGGTTCGTTGGAATCTTGATCTCATACTTCATCAACAACTTGAAGGTGTCTGTAAACAAGCCAGAGATGTCCACTTTATCGTAGGACACGTAAGCATATTTCTGAATCAATTCATCGATATCAAACTCCAAATCTTCTCTATCCTTCAAATATTGAACTTGCGTCAACTTTAGCAAGCTTTTTACAATTTTATGCGAGTTCTTTTCAGAGAAACCAATCAGGAAGTTCACCAAACCATCAATTTGTTTCGGCTTTAGAGATGCACACATTCCGTGATCGAGCATTACGATTTGGTTGTTCCCGCGAATGAAAAGATTTCCTGCATGCGGATCGGCATGAAAGAATCCATGTCTCAAGATCATGGTAAGAATGATATTAATTCCGTTCTCAGCTATAATCTGAGGATCGTATCCTTTCTCCTTCAATTCACTTGCAGATTCAGGCTCAACACCTTCAATAAATTCCATCACCAACAAACGAGGCGTACAGAATTCGCTGTAAACTTTTGGAATGTAGCAGCGTTCATCACCCGCAAACATGTGCTTGAAGCGCATCATGTTCGAGATCTCGTTACTGAAATCCAATTCTTTTAGAACCGTATCTCCAAAATCATCAATAAATGCTACGATATTGAAAGTTGCTAACTCAGGAAAACTGCGTTGAATACGATTTGCTAAAATGCGAATCAGAATGATATCCAACTTTATTTTAGATCGAATTCCAGGTCGTTGCACTTTCAGTACCACCTTTTCACCTGAATGAAGAACGGCAGAGTATACTTGTGCAATTGATGCTGCGGCGATGTATTCTCTATTGAACTCAGAGAAGACATTTTCAATAGTGTCACCGAGTTCACGTTCCACAATCGCAATTGCGTGGTCATCATCAAAAGGCCGTGCGGAAGATTGCAGTTTCTTTAATTCACGACGCAAGTTCTCTGAAATCAAATCCGGTCGATCGGCCAAAATTTGTCCGAACTTAATGTAAGTTGGACCAAGATCTTCAATAATGTGACGAAAACGTTCGGAACGCGACATTCTTCGTTTCCCCTTCGGGTCGAAAATAGTTCCAAAAACACCGGTCGTAAACCATTTGTGAAATTGATACTTGAGGATAATCCCCAGTATATTCAAGAAACGAAAGAAGTTCCTTAAGATTTGACGAAATCTAAAAATCCACATATGGTTCAATTTATATCAAAATTAATAGAATGAGGCAAAGTGGAGACGTTAAGTAAAATCATTTAATCCACATGTGACTAATGAATACTATAAGCTTAACAATTTTTATATCTTTATCGGCTTGAATACCCTAAACTATAGATAAATGGCAAAAAGTCCATGGCGTAAAAAACCAATAGCGCTTTTCGAAGCGGATATGAAAAAAAATGACTTGAATAGAGTTCTAACGAAATGGGGATTAACCTCATTGGGAATTGGGGCTATTATTGGTGGAGGAATTTTCACTTTAACAGGAATCGCAGCTCACAATCACGCAGGTCCAGGTTTGGCAATTGCTTTCGTAATTGCAGGAATCGGATGTTTATTCGCGTCATTGTGTTACGCTGAATTTGCTTCTGTTTTACCTGTTGAAGGTTCAGCTTATGCTTATTCGTACGGTACAATGGGTGAAATTTTCGCCTGGATTATTGGATGGAATTTAATTCTGGAATACATGATGGGAGCTACAACAGTGGCCGTTGCATGGAGTGGATATTTTGAAAAACTATTACATCAATGTGGAATTGATCCACCATTATGGCTAATGAACGACCCTGTTACGGCAGCTACAAAAGCAGCAGAAATGGGAATTGCAGCACCGTCATTCTCTTTCAATCTACCAGCATTCTTAATTACATGGGTTGTTACATCAATCTTAGTTCGTGGAATTAAAGAAGCTGCAAAAACAAACAACCTGATCGTTATCCTGAAAATTGCAGTTGTATTATTCGTAATCTTCGTTGGATTCTTCTTTATTGATACAAACAATTACACACCATTTGTTCCTAAACCGGAAATCATTGATGGAGTTTCTCATTACGGATGGGGATTCGGTGGAGTTTTAACTGCTGCGAGTATTGTATTCTTCGCATACATTGGATTTGATGCTGTATCTACTCAAGCTGGTGAGGCAATCAATCCGAAAAAAGATGTTCCGTTTGCAATTATTGCATCATTGATTATTTGTACTGTCCTATATATTGCAGTTTCATTGGTATTAACAGGAATGGTTGGATACAAAGATTTGGACATCAAAGCACCAGTTGCTTCAGCGTTTGAAGGAGTAGGAATGCCTTGGGCAACCATCTTGATTACGATTGCTGCCGTTGCAGGTTTAACTTCTGTAATGTTGGTAATGATGTTAGGTCAAACACGTGTATTCCTTGGAATGGCGAAAGACGGATTACTACCGTTCAAAATCTTCGGTGTAATTCACAAGAAATTCAAAACACCATACAGAAGTACTGTTTTGGTAGGTTTGATTATCTCTATTGTCGCATCGTTAACACCAATTGATAAAGTAGCTGAAATGTGTTCAATGGGAACGTTATTGGCCTTCGCTATGATTGCAATTGCAGTATTGGTACTAAGAAAGAAACAACCTCATTTAGAGCGTCCGTTTAAAGTACCTTTCATTTGGTTTGTATCCATTACAGGAGCAGCATTCAACGTTGGACTAATGTTCTTCGTTAAGCCGCAAACATGGGTTGCATTCCTTATTTGGTCAGGACTTGGAGTTCTTGTTTACTTCTTGTACTCAAGAAACCACAGTAAACTGAATGATTACGAAAAAGAGCAAGAGGCATTAAATGCTGGTTCTGCTCCAGGCGTAGAAGAATAAAACTTGATATAAAACAAAAAAACGCCCCGACGATAAATGTCGGGGCGTTTTTTGTTGATGATAGAACGCTATTCACACATCTATTGGTTCGCTAGTGCTATAAAACAGATCAAACCCTGAAAAGTTCTGTTTTATGACATGTCGACTAGTTGGTTAATCTTTACTTTACTGAAACTAAGTAACAACGAATTAGACACTTATAAAAGCAGAAACACGTAAAGTGTACTTTTAACTGTCTAATTGTATCATTCTGTCGAGTTGTAGTACTTTTTCGAACTCTGCTTAGTATATTTGACATCTCCGAAACAACGGACTACACTCTTTGAAAATGGAAGAAAACAAAAAGAAATCACTTGGATTATTAGACGCTACTTTTTTGGTTGCGGGAAGCATGATTGGTTCCGGAATCTTTATCGTGTCGTCCGACATGGCAAAAGATCTTGGTGGCTCAGGCTGGCTTTTGATGACCTGGTTACTTACTGGTGTGATTACGCTTTTTGGAGCTTTGAGTTATGGGGAGTTGGCGGCAATGTTTCCAACTGCTGGCGGACAATTCGTTTACATTCGTGAAGCTTGGGGAAAACTAACTGCTTTCACTTATGGCTGGACCGTTTTTACAGTAATTCAAACCGGAGTTATTGCAGCAGTTGCCGTTGCTTTCGGGAAGTTTGCTGGGATTCTCTTTCCCTCATTAAATTTCGTTTTGTTCGATTACAAGATTGGTGATTTACTTGTTGAAGTTAAACTTGCCAACCTTCTTGGTGTTGGAACAATTGCTTTCTTAACCTGGCTGAATGTTCGTGGAATTCAATATGGAAAGATCATTCAAACCATTTTTACCAGTTCAAAACTCTTAGCATTAACGGTTCTAATCATTGCAGGAATCTGGTTCGGGCTTTCACAAGAAGGTTTTTTCGAGAAGAATTTAGGTTTCTGGTGGAACGACATGGAAGGTGTTTTCAATTACAATCCAGATGTTTTTTGGAAATATTCAAAAACCACAGTTGACGCTGACGGAAATGCATTTTTTGAAACCATGCTCCCAATGGGATTACTCATTGCGGTTTCAACTACAATCATCAATTCACTATTCTCAAGTGATGCATGGAACAATGTAACCTTCATTGCAGGCGATATTAGAAATCCGGAACGCAACTTGCCAAAAGCATTGTTCTGGGGAACCTTCATTGTAACTATTCTTTACTTACTGGCGAATGTCGCTTATTTGGGATTATTACCACTTGACGGAACGCCGATTGCCAAAGGAATAGATCCATACACCAAAGAGAATGTTTTGAAAGCCGGAATTCAATTCGCACACGAATCGCGCGTTGGAACTTCATCCGTATTCATGCTCATGGGTAACGCGGCAAATGTTGGAATGGCTGTTTTGATCATGATCTCCACTTTTGGCTGTAACAACGGATTGATTATGGCTGGTTCTCGTCTTTTCTACGCCATGTCTAAAGATGGATTGTTTTTCAAAAAAGCTTCAGAGTTAAATAAATTTGGAGTTCCAGCCTGGGCAATGTGGGCACAAGGAATTTGGGCAATGATTTTGTGTATGTCTGGATCATACAAGGTTCTGATCGTATTTGCCACATTCGGTTCATTGATCTTCTACATCATTACCATTGCGGCCATTTTCAAACTGAGAAAAACTATGCCTGATGCTAATCGTCCGTACAAAGCATTTGGTTATCCAATCATTCCGGCTTTATACATTTTACTGGCGTTTGGAATCTGTGTATCCTTAACGATATTCACTTTCTGGGATACTATTGGAAGTATTGTTCTGATTCTGTCTGGAATTGTGGTTTATCTGGTAGTTTATAAAGGAAAGGAAACGACGAACATAGACAACATCTCTAATCCAGACATTATAGATGATGTGAAATAAGCTATCTTAGATTACGTTTAAGGCTTATGAAATCATCTCCGTTTTTATTTCTACTCATTGGCGTTACCTTCTTTCTGAGTTGCAGTAAAGACAAAGTTCCGTCCAACATAGACAATGAACTCCGTGAAATGGCATTGAACACAACTGATTTTGTCTGGTATCAATACAATGACTCACTTTATGAAAAAAGTATTGGATCTGGACACAACTGGCCATTTCTAAAAACGCGTTATAACTCTATAGCACAATCTAAACTTGATGGAACAGGAAAAGTTCAAGCGAATGCCATTTTTCCTGAAGGTTCAGTAATTGTAAAAGAACTTTATGCCGACAGCACAACCATTGGAAGATATGCCATTCTCTTAAAGGATTCAGAAAATCAATACGCTGACGATAACGGATGGGTTTGGGGCTACATCAATGCCGATGGTTCCGTAGCAACATCCGCAATCCATAAAGGGAACACATGTATCAATTGTCATTCTCAGAGTGAGAACATTGATTATATGCTGATTAATAAGTATTTCCCGTAATAGTAGTGACAGGTCGCGACCTGTCACTACTGCCAATTTGACAACCATTTTTGCTTTCAAAAACAATTTTCTGACAATTTTGACAGTCTTTTCTGCATTTTGGCTGGTGGCACAACCTTTGACTAGAGGAAGGAAAATTGATAAAAACAAAAACAAATAAAATGGGAAAGATTATTGGAATCGACTTAGGTACAACGAACTCTTGTGTTTCCGTAATGGAAGGAAATGAGCCAGTTGTAATCTCCAATTCTGAAGGAAAACGTACAACGCCATCTGTTGTAGCTTTTGTTGAGGGTGGTGAGCGTAAAGTTGGTGATCCGGCAAAGCGTCAAGCGATTACGAACCCAACGAAAACGATCTACTCGATCAAGCGTTTCATGGGATCATCATTCGATGAAACTCAAAAAGAAGCAAAACGTGTTCCTTACAACGTGGTAAAAGGTGAAAACAACACACCTCGCGTTGATATCGACGGACGTTTATACACGCCGCAAGAAATCTCTGCAATGATTCTTCAAAAAATGAAGAAAACAGCTGAAGATTACTTAGGACAAGAAGTAACTGAAGCAGTTGTTACTGTTCCTGCTTACTTTAACGATGCACAACGTCAGGCAACAAAAGAAGCTGGTGAAATCGCAGGTTTAACAATCAAGCGTATCATCAACGAACCAACTGCAGCTGCTTTGGCTTACGGTTTGGATAAAAAAGGTATCGACCAAAAAATCGTAGTATTCGACTTTGGTGGAGGTACACATGACGTTTCTGTTCTTGAACTAGGAGACGGAGTATTTGAAGTATTGGCAACAGACGGTGACACGCACTTAGGTGGTGACGACGTAGATGATGCAATCATCAACTGGTTAGCTGAAGAGTTTAAAGCTGAAGAAGGTTTAGACTTACGTGAAGACCCAATGGCATTGCAACGTTTGAAAGAAGCAGCTGAGAAAGCAAAAATTGAATTGTCTTCTACAACTTCTTCTGAGATCAACTTGCCATATATCATGCCTGTAAATGGTATTCCAAAACACTTGGTAAGAACTTTACAACGTGCAAAATTTGAGCAATTGATTTCTTCTATCGTTGAAAGAACTATCGCACCTTGTCGTTCTGCTCTTCAAAACGCAGGATTGTCTACAAGCGATATCAACGAAGTAATTTTGGTTGGTGGTTCAACTCGTATTCCGGTTATTCAGGATGCTGTTGAGCGTTTCTTCGGAAAAGCACCTTCAAAAGGAGTTAATCCTGACGAAGTTGTAGCTGTTGGAGCTGCAATTCAAGGTGGTGTATTGACTGGAGAGGTGAAAGATGTATTGCTTTTAGATGTTATTCCATTGTCTTTAGGAATTGAAACAATGGGTGGTGTATTCACGAAATTGATCGAAGCGAATACAACTATTCCAACGAAAAAATCAGAGACTTTCTCTACAGCAGCAGATAACCAACCAGCAGTAGACATTCACGTACTACAAGGTGAACGTGCAATGGCAGGCGACAACAAAACTTTGGGTCGTTTCTCATTGACAGACATTCCACCAGCACGTAGAGGTGAACCACAAATCGAAGTAACATTCGACGTGGATGCGAACGGAATCATGCACATTTCTGCGAAAGACAAAGGAACTGGAAAAGAGCAATCAATTAAAATTGAAGCTTCTTCAGGATTGTCTGACGACGAGATCAAACGTATGAGAGCTGAGGCAGAAGCTAATGCAGATGCTGACAACAAACGTAAAGCAGAAGCAGAGACTTTGAATAAAGCAGATTCATTGATCTTCCAAACGGAACGTCAGTTGAAAGAGTACGGAGATAAAATTCCAGCTGATAAAAAAGCACCTATCGAGGAAGCTTTGACAGCATTGAAAACGGAATTTGAAGCGAAGAACATGGACAACCTTGACGCAGCAATGGAACGTTTGAATACAGCTTTCCAGGCAGCTTCTCAAGAAATGTATAACGCTGCTAACGATGGTGGTGCTAATGCAGGACAAGGAAACACTGGAGATGCAAACAAAGAAGAAGATCGGAAGAGCACACGTCTGAACTCCAGTCACCAAGGT
>CAMLET010000126.1 GCA_946479125.1 uncultured Flavobacteriales bacterium | reverse complement strand
CTTCAGCCTTATGCCCACTTCCCAGTTCCAGCGCCCGGAACCGCGAAGTCACCAGACAATTCTTTTGCGCTTACCAATGTGAAGGTTTACGTTTCTCCAGAGAAGATTCTCGACAATGCTACAATCATTGTTAGAAACGGAAAAATTGAATCGGTTGGTGCCACAATGATCATTCCAGGCGACTTAGTAAAAATCGACGGACAAGGACATGTTGTTGTTCCCGCATTCATTGAATTGAATTCAAACATCGGAATGCCTGAATATCAAAACAAGAATCTGTCGAGAGAAGAACAACAAGAAGGACAAAAAGCCGGACCGTATTACTGGAATCAAAGCATTCATTCGGAATACAATTCTTCTTTGACTTATACACCCAATCCAGCAGCAATGGCTGATTACCATAAAATGGGATTTGGATTGGCGTTGACTCATGTTAACGATGGAATTGCTCAAGGATTCGGAACCTTGATTGGATTGAGTACTACAACAACGAAAGACCAAATTCTGAAAAGTGAAGTAGCTGGGTTTTACAGCTTCAACAAAGGAAATTCGAATCAAAGCTACCCAAGCTCACAAATGGGAAGCATTGCACTTTTGCGTCAGTCGTTGTACGATGCAGATTGGTATGAGAAATACGGAACGGAAGTAAACTATTCCTTAACAGCGCTGAATGCTCAAAAGAAATTGCCTTGCTTTTTTGGTACATCAGATCAATATGAGCTACTTCGTGTAACAGCAATTGACCGAGAATTCAACAGAAAGTTCATTATCTACGGAACTGGTCACGAATACGAATTGGGAAAAATCTATGATACGCTGAAAAGACAATTGGTCATTCCAATCAACTTCCCGGAGGCTTACGACATGAAGGATCCGTATGTTGCACGTCAAATTCCTTTTGGTGATTTGAAACACTGGGAAATGGCTCCAACCAACTTGAAATTTTTAAGCGATCAGAAAGTAGAATTTGCCATTACAAGCGCTGGAAGTAAAAATCCGGAATTGTTCTGGGCGAATTTGCACAAATCGTTTACGATGGGCTTCACACCGAAAGATGCGTTGAAAGCATTAACGGTTGTTCCTGCAAAAATGATTGGAATCGACAAAGAATACGGAACGTTGGAAGCTGGAAAATGGGCTTACTTCAACGTTTACGAACAAGATCCATTCTTATACAAAACTCAGGTTCTTGAAGTTGTCAGCAAAGGAGAACGCGAAACAAAAAACTATACAGCTGAAGCCGATATTCGTGGTAAATACAGCATGAATATTGACGGTATCAAGTACAATCTGGAAATCAAAGGCGCTACTTCAAAATTGGAAGCAGCAGTTCGTTTACCAAGAACATCGAAAGATTCACTTACCGGAAAACCAGTAGTTGACACCTTAACGGCTGATGCACACATTGCTTATTCTGAAAACGATGTAACGCTTCAGTTCATTCTGAAAGACAAAGTTCCGATGCATTACAGCTTAAAAGGGATTATGAATACGCGTTTATTCATTGTTGAAGGTGACGGAACAGGACCATCAGGATCTTGGTTAAAATGGAGCGCATTCAGATCCGAAAAATTCAACGACAAAGCACAGGAAACAGCTTGGGTGGTTGATACCGCTTTCAAAGGAAGGACGCTTTATCCGAACATGGCTTTTGGATTCGATTCTGTTCCTGAGCAACAATTCATCGTTTTTGAAAATGCAACGGTTTGGACCAACGAAGAAGAAGGAATTATTTCCAATGCAACCGTAATCGTTGAAAAAGGAAAAATCAAGGCTATTCATCGAGGTTCAAGCACCTACACTTTGCCAGCTGGAGCTAAAGTAATTGACGCTTCAGGAAAACATTTGACTTGTGGAATTATTGACGAACACTCACACATTTCTTTGAGTAAAGGAGTAAACGAAGGCGGGCAAGCTATCTCATGTGAAGTTCGAATTGGTGATGTAATTACCGGAGACGATATTAACGTTTATCGTCAGTTGAGTGGAGGAGTTACTGCCGCACAATTGTTACACGGTTCTGCAAATCCGGTTGGTGGACAAAGTGCTTTGGTGAAATTGAAATGGGGACATTTACCTCAGGATTATTTAATTCCAAACGCACCGAAGTTTGTGAAGTTTGCTTTGGGTGAAAACGTGAAACAATTTAACTGGGGCGACTGGAACACTATTCGTTTCCCACAAACAAGAATGGGAGTTGAGCAAGTTTATATCGATGGATTTTCTCGGGCACTAGCCTATTACGATGCACAAAAGTCCTATAATGCAATGAGCGAAAAAGCACGTGAGAAAGCAAACGCAGTTCCTCCTGCACGAGATTTGGAATTGGATGCACTTTACGAAATTGTAAAAGGTGATAGAAGAATTACTTGTCACAGCTACATTCAATCAGAGATCAACATGTTGATGCACGTTGCAGATTCATTCGGATTTAACGTAAATACATTTACCCACATTTTGGAAGGTTATAAAGTTGCCGATAAGATGAAAGCACACGGTGCTGGGGCTTCCACTTTCGCAGATTGGTGGGCTTACAAATACGAAGTAAAAGATGCCATTCCGTACAACGCTTCATTGATGAATCAAATGGGATTGGTGGTTGCGATCAACTCCGACGATGCTGAAATGGGACGAAGACTGAACCAGGAAGCTGCAAAAGTCATTAAATATGGAGGAATCACAGAAATCGACGCTTGGAAAATGGTGACATTGAATCCTGCCAAATTATTGAAACTCGACGACCGAATGGGAAGTGTAAAAGTGGGTAAAGATGCCGACTTGGTGCTTTGGACAACAAATCCACTGAGCATTGAAGCGAAAGTACTTTATACAGTTGTTGATGGTGAAATCTTGTATGATGCCAAAAAATCTGCTGAACAGCAAGTTATCATGAACCAGGAGAAAGCACGATTGGTTACAGCAATGCAAGATGCTGGAAAAGGCGGTGCACCAACCAGAACATTCTTCAAGAAACGTAGAGGTAAATTCCATTGTAGTACTATTGGTGAAGAAGGTTCACTAGGCGAAAACGAGCATTAATCATGAGAACAAGAAACACATACATAGCGCTGGCTACTTTGTTTTTATCTGCAACTACTGCGTTTGCTCAAACAAAGCCAAAACGAATCCTGATTGAAAATCCAACGGTTCACGTTGGAGACGGAAGCATCTTTGAAAAAGGAGTTGTAGGAATTGAAGGCGATAAGATCATTTTGGTGAAAAATGCTTTGGCATACAGTTACGAAAAGAGCGATTGGGATACGATCATTGATATGAATGGTCAACACCTTTACGCCGGATTTGTCGCTCCGAATACAACTTTAGGTTTAACTGAAATCGATGCCGTTCGTGCAACCCGCGACTTCAACGAAACCGGAGATTTCAATAGTAACGTACGAGCTCAAATCGCTTACAACTGTGAATCTCAAATTTTAGAAACGGTTCGTACCAACGGAATTCTGATTACACAATCAACACCTCGCGGCGGAATCATTTCAGGAACTTCAGCAGTAATGGTAAATAGTTGCTGGAACTGGGAAGACGGAACGCTTGCTGCAAACGATGGAATTCATCTGAATTGGCCGGAAAGCTTACAAGGTGGTGGCTGGTGGGCTGAACCACAACCAAAAACCAGAAACGAAAAGTACGGCGAACAAAAACGTGAGATCTACGAGTATTTTGAATTGGCGTTGGCATATTCCAAAGGTGATCTAACTTCAGACTTACGCTACGAAGCAATGAAAGAATGTTTCAAAGGTGAAAAGCGCGTTTACATTCATGCGAATGAGCTGCAACAGTTACACGACGCACTGGATTTCATTGATCATTTCGAAATAAAGCATGCAGTAATTGTTGGTGGTTACGACAGCTACATGATGACAGACAAATTGAAGCAAAGAAACATTCCAGTGATGCTGCCACGCTTGCACAGTTTGCCTGACGGTGAAGACAATGATGTGGATTTGGTTTACCGTTTACCGAGCATTTTGCAGGACGCAGGAATTTTGTTCTGTCTGCAAAACGAAGGCGACATGGAAGCCATGAATGCTCGTAATCTTCCTTTCCTGGCTGGAACAGCAATGGGTTACGGATTAACCGAAGAACAAGCGATTCAGGCAATCACGATCAACGCTTGTAAGATTTTAGGAATCGACAAACTTTACGGAACCATTCAGGAAGGAAAGAAAGCAACCTTATTTGTTTCTCAAGGTTCAGCTTTGGACATGAAATCGAATAACGTAACGTTGATTTTGGTGAACGGAGCTTTTGTTCCTGTGACGAATTTCCAAAACGCGCTTTACGAGAAGTATAAGACAAAGTATGGGTTGAAGTAATTCTCGATATAATCCCAACGCTAAAGGTCGGAATAACTCGAATTGACTCACGATCAGCTTTACGTTCTTCTTTCTTAGCGAAAATCTTTTGTGAAAATGACTTAAATAAACGCAAAGAAAAGAGAGCGCAAAGGAAGAGGAATCACTAACTTTACATCATGGAAGAAATCGTAAATAAAGTTGCCAATTCCGGACTTATCCAGGTAGATTTATTGGACTATTTACCAAAACAAAACGACATTGTTGCTTTTGATTTTGCACCTTTTTTATGGGAAGGATTGGTTCTTCGTGAAAAGGAATTCAGAGCAAACCTGAAAGAACACGATTGGTCGCAGTACCAAAACAAAGTGGTTTACCTTTTTTGTTCTTCAGATGCTATTCTTCCATCATGGGCATTTTTGCTAGTAAACACTTATTTATCTCCTATTGCCAAATTGGCCGTTGCAGGAAATAAAGACGACGCAAAACAAGCTGCGTTGATTCAAGCTATTCACGAATTGGATTTGAAGCAATTTGAAGATGGAAAACTGATTGTGAAAGGCTGCAGTGATTTACCAGATGCTTCTAACGCAATGATGACTTTCTTTTCCAGAGTTCAGACCGTTTGTTCTTCGATCATGTTCGGCGAGCCCTGTTCTACCGTTCCGATCTACAAGAAGCCAAAGGCTTAACCACTTCCGACTAGCGATTGCTAAACTTCCCGCAAAGACGCAAAAACAAGCTCGCCTAACGGACGAGCAAACGCATAAATGACATTATGAAACACTGTCAGATTGAGTTCGTATCCGCCCCAAGGCGGAGGAGAGTATCGAAAGCTGACTAAGCGTTCAATGCTTTTTTATACCGCTCCAAAACCCGATTTCGTGCAAACGTATGTTCCACAATCGGTTCGGGATACTTATCTGTTCCAAACTCAGGAACCCAGCGCTTAATGTATTCAAACTTCGGGTCAAACTTCTGTTGTTGACTGGTTGGATTGAAAACCCGGAAATATGGCGCCGCATCATTTCCACCACCCATTGCCCACTGCCAGCCACCAATGTTACTCGCCAAATCAAAATCAAGGAGTTTTTCCGCAAAATACCTTTCCCCCAGACGCCAGTCGTGGAGTAAATGTTTGGTTAAGAAACTGGCAACCACCATTCGAACCCGGTTATGCATGAAACCCGTTTCGTTTAGTTCCCGCATTCCAGCGTCGACCATTGGATAACCTGTTTTTCCTTCGCACCATGCTTTCCATTGTGTTTCGTCAAATTCCCATGCAATCTTGTCGTAGTTCTTTTTGAAAGCACCGTTTAAGATGTAAGGAAACTGAAACAAGATCATTTGGTAGAAATCGCGCCAGATCAATTCGTTGAGGTATTTCTCATTTTTAGCTAAAGCCACTTTTGCCAAAGCACGAATGGAAATGGTTCCGAAACGGAGATGAACACTTAGTCTTGAAGTTCCAAGTAAATAGGGCAAATCACGCGTATCGTGGTAAGTAGAAATGATTTTCTCTGGAATACTTTCAGATGGAAACTTGTGAATTTCTTCATTTGTAAATCCGAGTTCTTCTAAAGTTGGAATTTCTCTAGATTCTGTTTGCAGTAAATTGGTAACGTACTTTTCAACCGGATAGGCTTTCAGATAAAAATCATTCAGCCTCTCTTTCCAACGTTTTGAATAAGGTGTATAAACCGTGTAAGGCAGCAAATCAGCCTTTACAATTTCACTCTTTTCAAAAATTACCTGATCTTTCGCACCAATAAATTCGCAGTTCAGTTTCGAAAGCTCCTCACCTACTTTTTTATCTCGTGCAATCGCAGCTGGTTCGTAATCGCGATTGGTAAAAACGGCTTTCGCATCCAGTTCTTTTACCAGTTCCGGAATGATATCCACAGGATCGCCCACTTTCACTAATAAATCACAATCAAATTTTCTGTATTCAGCTTTCAGTTTCAGAATCCACTCATGAATAAACCGAACTCTCTGATCATTTTTTGGTAAGAACTTGAGAATTGTAGTATCGAAAATAAAAATGGGCTGAACTTGTTTTCCACTTTTAAGCGCTTTATACAAACCTGCATTATCGCTTAAACGTAAATCCCGGCGATGCCAAAAGATTGCTGTTTCCATGAGTTTTTAAAACCACGAATGGATAATGGCCATAGTTGCTGTAACAAACCCTATAATGGTTCCAAGCAGCGTCATTCTTGTTCTTTTTCTTAGATAAACCACAGAACAAAATAAAACGGAGAAAACACCAACAATCAAGCTAATTGTGCTGATAAGCGTAAGTGTATTCTGATAGGTTTCACGCTGATTAATGAGAAATTCATCCACCTTCAATTCCGGATTATTATCCAAATAATGAAGATAAGGCACAACACCGAACTGATTGTAGCAAACCAGGAGTAAACCACAAACACTAATAAAAAATCCAGTTGCTGATAGAGCTCTCATATTTATCTTATGCTTCTCAAAAATAGCTAAAGTTATTGTTCAATGATTCCAAACCAAAAATTAGACATGAATTTCCCACAGATGCGCAGATATTGAAGGCGCTTACCAGTCGCCTTTAGTCACCATGATTGTTTACACTTTCTTACAAAAAAAAGCGAGTCCGGTAGATGAGCTTTCTCTGTGCATCAGTGGGTGATTTTAAAAATTCAAATCTCTAAGGGTGAAATTGTTCGAAATGATTATCGAGAATAATCTTCAACCAAACAGTATAGTTTTCAGGATTTTCAGCCAAATCAGCTTTCAGATCTTCCAGTGATATAAATTTGCATTCTGATACTTCGTCAGGATTGGGAACAGGTAGTTCGTTGTAACGACCGATCAATACATGATCCAACTCATGTTCGGTTAAATCGTTCTCCAATTCTGCCTTATAAATGAAACTGAAAATGGGCTGAACTGAAGTGGTGAAACCCATTTCTTCTAAGAGTCTTCTTTCGCCCGCTTCAACATTTGATTCATTCGGTTGTGGATGCGAACAGCAGGTGTTTGTCCAAAGTCCGGCGCTATGGTATTTTACATCTGCTCTTTTCTGAAGCAGCAATTCATTTTTATCGTTAAAAATAAACACCGAAAATGCACGATGAAGTAATCCTTTCTGATGCGTAAGGAGTTTCTCTTCAACCCCTATTTGGTTGTCGTTTTCGTCGACTAAAACACAAAATTGCTCCTGCATAATTTTATTTCATTTTGGCTTTCATTACCAAAAGCATTTTTTTGAAATTCGAGATTCGAACGCGTTTACTCAGAATCACTTTGGCATCAAGCTTCTCGATTTTTTTGAACAATGAAAAGTAGTATAAATAAGCAATATAAACTCCCAATCTGGATGTTTTCGGCAGTAATTTGATTCCAATCAAAGCTTCTTCAAAATCCTGAACAATATCTTTTTCGATCAACTTCTTGGAAGCGTTGTCCAGTTTATCAATTTCGAGATTCGGAAAGTAAACCCGACCGAGATGATAATAATCGCTCTTTATATCACGAAGAAAATTGATCTTTTGGAATGCCGAACCCAATTTCATTGCATAGGGTTTCAGCTTTTCGTATTGTTCTTTTTCGTTAGAGGTAAATACCTTTAAACACATAAGCCCGACCACTTCTGCCGAACCAAAAATGTACGTTTGGTAGTCATCATGATCATAAACTGTTGTGCTCAAATCCATTTCCATTGAATCGAAGAACTTATCTATCAACTCGTACGGAATTTGATGCTGATGAACGGTAATTTGGAAACTGTGCAAAATCGGATTCAGGGAA
>CAMLET010000125.1 GCA_946479125.1 uncultured Flavobacteriales bacterium | reverse complement strand
AAGACCTTTTATATAGTAACACATTGATGAAGCACGTGTTGAAAGCGCAGTGTTCTTACCTTTTATTAAATGATAATCTGCAATATCGTCAACAATCTTGCGCTCGGCTTCATTTCTGGTAAATCCTCCTGAACGGAATATCATATTGATTTTTGAGTAAATCACTTGGTATTCAGCAACATTCCTCAGTTTTTCAATTACTTCTTCTTCCTCAGCTACAATTACATCCAAATCCTGACTAAACTCACCATCCTCATAAGCAGCCTCCATCAAACGCTTTTCCCAAGAGATCAATTCATATAGATAGTAAAATTCCTCATGCTCCTTGGCCAGTACTTTCGCGCGCTGAACAAATTTCTCGCATTCTTTATAAAGCGCTTTCGAATAGAGGATTTCAACATTCTTTAATTCCTGCTTCAGAATACTGGAAGCACTTTGCTCACTATAATAAACCCGTAAACTCTTTAGAATCAATCGATATAAGTGATTTTTTTCAGATGGCAAATGCTTCACAAACGTTTCTTCAATGAAGGCATTTTTCAGCTCGTCCTCATTATAGTTTGGCTGCTTTTCAATAAAATCAAAGATTTTCAGGTAATTCTTTTCACCTGATTGGAGCGCAGATGACAATTTGAAGAACCTCTTCTCACTTTTTGAAAGCGATTTAATCAGCTTGAATAATTCACTTGATGGTTTCACAACGTATAGCTTTTGGTGTAATTTGGATTAATTAGCTTTTAATCCTAAATCATGTAGTTCGATTTAAATATAGTGATTTAACCGTAGTTTAATTATGTATTAACGAATTTAACGTTGAAATCTTAACTAAGAATTCAAGAAAGCAACTCTTGTAAAGCTAAAAAAGCAACGAAATCACAAGGGATTCCGTTGCTTTACAAACAACAACTATAAACTTTCTACGTATTAACGAAGAAGCACTGTTTGACCTTTTTTGATCAATTCGTTTTCAGAAGTAAATCCATTGATCTTCATCAAAGCACTTACTTTAATTCCTTCTTGTTGTGAAATTTCATAAAGGCGAACATCATTTTTTGCTGTAAAAACATCGCCTTTTGTTTTAGAGTGCAATCGTTTCGGATCGATGTAAACCACATCACCCGGAGTCAACATGTCTTTTGTTTCAGAAAAATCGTTGTACTTGTACAATTGCCAAGTACCTAACTCAAATTCCTTTGCAATCTTATAATACGTATCTCCTTTTTGAGCAATGATATATGAAACCTCATTTTTGTGTTCGTAAACTATATGTGATTTGTACTCCAAACTTGCTTCATCAATAACAATTGTTTTGGGAGAAGATGCAACAGACGAAGAAACAGTTTTTACTGAATTTGTCTCTTTTACCATTTCTTTTGGTGTTGACATTTTATTATCAGTAACTTTCTTCTCTTCCTTAATGGCCTGAGCAATTTCCTTATTCGCATCAACAGTTGTTTTCTTCTCGTCGTATTGATCCAATTTCAACCTTTCGATCAAATCGATCAATTTTGAAGCGTATTGAGGATGAGTAGCATAACCTGCCGCTTTTAAACCTGTTGCCCAACCTTTGTAATCGTCGATACTTAAAGTAAATAAGTTAGCATAACGCGCCTTCTTTAAAAAAATCGAATGATCAACGTATGATTCTGTAGCACTTCCGTACTTTCTGAAACATTCATTCTTAATGTCGTCGTCCACACGAATGGTTTCCCCTGTCCAATTACTACATTTAATACCAAAGTGATTATTACCCTCAGTTGCCAAAACAGAATTACCATTTCCCGACTCTAAAAGTCCTTGAGCAAGGGTAATACTAGCTGGAATTCTGTGAATAGTCATTTGCTCAACGGCAACATTTGACCATAATGTAATATACTCATCTTGAGTCATTTGTTTATCTGGAGTTGAACCAAAGCAAACACATGAAAGTGTTAATGAGCTGATAACAAGGGTAACGAATCGCATAGTTTCAGATTTTACACCTATTACGCAGTCACCTAAGAATGGTTACAAAAATTGTTCATAACCTCAAAAAAAATGTTGATAACCTTAAATAAATTGAGAATTCAGAATGAAGAATTAAAAAGTTGAAGTTCCTTTTCAATTATCAATTTTACATTTTCAATTCAAATTACTTAACCATTCAAAGGTATCCAATCCATCAGCGAAGTCAAGAATACCTGGAGATTGAGCTTCCCCGAAAGGAATACCATTCTTCCCTACCACAACCTGAATTTCATCTTCATGTTTCGAAACAAAATCGTCTACTTGCTTCTTATTGTCATATCGTTCGTAATAAATGATAGACAAAGGAGCATGCAGGGCTTCGTCTTCCTTTAACATAAATGCATTATTATCCAGAAACGGAATCTGATTCATGAGAAAGATAGTTCGCTGATAATCGTAATTGTTGGCGTATTTGTGGTGATTGATAATATCACTTTGCTTAAGGAAACCTTCGAAAATTCTATTGATATCAAAATCGTTTGAAAGAAACAATTTACCTACATTTCTACAGCCCATTCCGAAATACATGAAGCAATCATCAGAAAGTTTTTCCAAGTCTTCTTTTGTTTCCGTTCCATCCAAAACAGCTATAGAAGTTCTGTTTTTTCTAAAAACAGCAGGCTTATCTTTAAAGTAATCCTTTAATGTATTGATGGTATTATTAGATCCCGTTGCTATTACAGCATCGTAGTTTTTTACCGGACCAAAACAAAATTCAATGCTTTTTCCAAGTTTTGGATTCAATTCAATAAGAACTTTCAATAATGACGGTGGTAAACGAGAATCATCTGAACTGAATTTGCATATGGCAATATTACCAGTCACCAAAACAGCCAGTACATCATGAAACCCAACAAAAGGAAGATTACCAGCCATGATAATTGCAACTCTTTTTGGGATTTTTGTCGTGTTATACTTTTCAAAGACAAGATTCAATTCAGATTCAGAAAGCATATTGGAAATTCCAATTAAAGCCGATTTAACATTGGGAACTGTGAACCATGGATTGTACAAATGCTCTTTATTGACAGCTGTTCTTAACTGAAGAAACTCAGCCTCCGTTACTCCAATCTGAAAACCAGGAAATTCGGTTTCACTCCCCACCGAATTCAATAATTTACCGAATTGAATCAGCGCTTTTTTTAGTTCTTCTCTTTCCACAAGACAAAATTAGGAATTATTCACAGCAAAAATCTCTTTATACTCCGTAGTTCTGGTAACCAAAATGATGAGAGTTCGTATATTTGCAATAAAATTTTTAGAAAGCTATGTCTATCATGATTACGGATGAATGCATCAACTGCGGTGCATGCGAGCCGGAATGTCCAAACAACGCAATTTACGAAGGTGGAGCAGAATGGAGATATTCTGATGGAACTTCCTTGAAAGGACTAATCACTACTTTGAATGGTGAGGAAATTGAAGCTGATGAAACATTCGAGCCAAAGGATATGGATGTTTATTTCATTGTAGCAGATAAATGTACGGAGTGTGTTGGTTTTCACGACGAGCCACAATGTGGTGCCGTTTGTCCGGTTGACTGCTGTGTTGACGATCCTGATTACCGTGAATCTAATAACGAGCTAATTGCTAAGAAAGATTTTATGCACTTGTAAAAGTGTTTTTGTAACTCAACACTAAAATCATATTATAGTGTCATGAAGAAGTTGATTGTAGTTTTATTTTCTGTTTTCACCGTTCATGCATTTGGTCAATTCAATTCATCTGAACGGGTTTCGCACTTAAGCGAGTTACTTGACACTTTACGAGCAGCAAAAACAGAAGAAGGTAAACAGAAAGCCAATGAGGAATTCGATAAACTCATGGACTTTACTTTAGGCGAACCTTCCATTTTCGATATCGATTTCTCACCATTACGCTCTGTTGGCGTTGTAGACAGTCCTGATAATTTGGTTAGAATTATCACCTGGAACGTTGAGTACGCCGACGATCAACAACAGTATAACGGATATATTGTATCACGAAGTGCTGTTGGAAAAGAAGCTAAAGTCACAAAACTGAATTACGTACGAGATGTTTACAATCCGAAACCAACGGAAGTTGTAACTGACGAACAATGGTATGGAGCTTTGTACTACCAGATTATTCCCTACAATAAAGGATCTAAAGACAGTTACATTCTACTTGGCTGGAATGGCGGCGGACAAAACAGCAACATCAAACTGATCGATGTACTTTCGTTCACTTCAACCGGAGTAAAATTTGGTCAGGCTATTTTTAAAACAAAAGAGCAAACATACAAACGTTATTTTCTGGAACATTCGTCGAAGTCAGTTGTGAGCTTAAGATACGAACCTGAATACGACAGAATCATTTTCGATCATTTATCTCCTGAAAACCCTTCAATGACTGGTTTTTATGAATATTACGTTCCGGATTTCTCATACGATGCATTTACATTTAAAAATGCAAAGCTGACTTTTGTTGAAGACGTTATTGGAATCAGCGACGTCAGTGAAACTGTTCAAAAAGCAACGAAGATTGACCCGAAGACAGGCGATATTAAAATTGAAACTGTTGAGAACGAATGGATAGACCCAACATCTGGTTTACCAACCGAAACACACGTTGCAGTTTTACCTGAAGAGGCAGCCGATCCTGACAAAAAGGAAAAAGATCCTAAAGTCAAAACCGAAGGAACTGACGCCATGACAAAATACGAACGCAAGAAGCATCGTAAAGATGAAAAAGGTGTAAATGGAGTGCTTCAGGAACCTAAAAAGCGTAAGAGAAAGAAGTAACTTATTCTAAGTATTTCATTCTCCGAATATTCCAGCAGTTGTGCTCCACCCTATTTTAGTATTTTGGAATTTCGCCAAAAAAAAAGCATATTTGTGTTGCTAGTTAATGCTATATACAAATGTCTTCAGGAAATAATAACCAACAAGAAGTTTACAGTCAAGCGATTAAAGCCGGAAGGCGCACCTACTTTTTTGATGTGAAAACTACTTTAAACAATGACTATTTCATCACATTCACGGAAAGCAAAAAAACTGTTGTCGACGGAAAGGATGAATATTCAAAACACAAACTATTCATTTATAAGGAGGATTTTGAAAAAGTCCTTGAAGGTTTAGCGAATGCCATCGAATTTGCAAAATCAAAGATCAATGAGGGCGAATCTAAAACGGATTCAGACTTCTCTTTCGATGACCTCAAATAAGAGAATATTATTTAAACACTTTTCGTTAATAACTCGTAGGTAAACTTGATGAACTCTCTCGTTGAGAATGCTTATCTTTATCCACATTTTTCGTCCAAACATGGGTAAAATAATAGCAATTGCTAATCAAAAAGGAGGAGTAGGAAAAACAACCACAGCTATCAGCTTAGGAGGTTGCTTTGGTGTTCTGGAATATAAAACATTATTGGTTGACGCTGATCCACAAGCGAATGCCACATCAGGCGTTGGTTTAGATCCAAAGAATAGTCGTAATATTTACGATTGTCTGGTAAACGACGTTGATCCTAAAGAGCTGATTATAGCTACTAATAATCCGAATCTCGATATCATTCCATCGCACATTGATTTGGTTGGAGCTGAGATTGAAATGATCAATCTTGAGAACAGAGAATACATGCTGCGCAATGCACTTGAGAAAATCAAGGACGATTACGACTTCATTATTATCGATTGTTCACCTTCTCTTGGATTAATAACGTTGAATGCTCTTACAGCTGCTGATTCAGTTCTTATTCCTGTTCAATGTGAATTCTTTGCATTGGAAGGTTTGGGTAAACTTTTGAATACTATTAAAATCGTTCAGGGTCGACTAAATAACGAACTCGAAATTGAAGGTATCTTGCTAACGATGTATGACACAAGAACACGTTTGGCAAATCAGGTTGTTGATGAAGTAAAAACACACTTCCAGGAATTGGTTTTTGATACGGTTATTCATAGAACGATTAAGCTTTCTGAAGCACCAAGTCATGGAGAAACAATTATTCTTCACGATGCTGCAAGTAAAGGAGCAATCAATTATCTCAACTTAACACGTGAGATCTTGCAACGCAACGACAGAACCAAAATAGGAAATAACGAAAAACAATTTCAAGTAGGAAATGACGACTAATTCTAAGAAAAAACCCGCATTGGGAAAGGGTTTAAGTGCTTTACTTGACAATGCCTCAACAGATATTACAACGAGTTCTTCCAATTCTGGAGGATTAGGAAGCGTTTCTTTAATTCCAATTGAAGCTATTGAAGCAAATCCATTTAATCCACGAACGCATTTCGACACGGTTTTATTGAAAGAATTGAGTGAATCAATTGCTATTCATGGAATTATTCAGCCATTAACCGTTCGTAAACTTGGAAGAGATAAATATCAATTGATCTCTGGTGAGCGTCGTTTTAGAGCTTCACAACTTGCAGGCTTGAAAGAAGTCCCTGCTTACGTTCGTGTTGCAAACGATCAGAGCATGCTGGAAATGGCCTTGGTTGAGAATATTCAACGTGAGGACTTAAATTCTATTGAAGTTGCACTTTCTTATCAATTATTGATTGAAGAAATTGGTTTGACACAGGATCAATTGGCTCAAAAGATTTCTAAAAGTCGTTCTAGTATTACAAACCACTTACGTTTATTAAAACTTCCGGCTGAAATCCAGTTGGGTGTTAGAGATGGTTTAATTTCAATGGGACATGCGCGTGCATTGGTTTCTGCAGGTGAAGAAGAAAAACAGTTAGAAATTTACCGTCAGGTTGTTGATCATCAACTTTCAGTTCGTGAAGTGGAAGAAATGATTAAGTCGGGATCTAAGCGTACAGTTGAACCAACTCCTTCTACTCCGGCTACTTCAAAAGAAACTGAAGTTGGATTAACAGCATCTCAAGACATTTTCCGTTTACATTTGAGCGATAAAATCTCAAGTAAAGTAAACATTAAGAAAAATGCTGAAGGAAATGGAAAGATCTCTATTTCATTCTCTTCTGAAGTTGATCTAAATCGCATTATCGAAATTCTGAATAAATAATGTTGCGATTGGCAATAGCTGGTTTCCTCTTACTTTGTAGTCTTCATGCAAGCGCACAAGAGGAGAAAGATTCTATTGCTTCAGAAACCGTGGTTCTGGATACAATTGCTCAAGACACAGCGCATTCTTTCAAAAAAGCAATGATTTATTCTGCTATTCTGCCGGGTGCAGGACAGGTTTACAATCACATTGCTATGACGAAAGGACAGAAAAAAGCATATTGGAAAGTTCCTCTAATTTACGCTGGACTTGGTGCTACAGGCTATTTCACGTATTCGAACAACAGAATGAAAAATCAGTTGCGAACAGAATATGAATACCGACAAGCAAACGGAAGTGAATTGAACTTTACCGAATATGACGACCAAGGTTTACTTTCTCTTTATGCAACACATAGAACCCGAAGAGATCTTTGTATTGTAGGAATGACAGTTGTTTACCTGCTAAATGTATTAGACGCTGGAGTTGAAGCTCACTTTGTGCATTTTGATGTTAGCAATGATCTGTCGATGAGTATACTTCCAAAGTTCGATTTCAATACCGCATACGGATCTGGTTACGGAGTTTCACTAACCCTTAATTTTCGTTAAGACTGCGGTAAGCTTGACCAAAATATTACTTTTGCTACATGAAAATTGGATTGATAGGATATGGGAAAATGGGGAAAGTGATTGAGCGCATTGCAGTTGAACGCGGTCATACCATTGTTTTCAAAGCAAACAGTTCAACACCATTTTCATCAATGGATCAAACGGAAGCAGATGTTGCCATTGAGTTTACACAGCCTGATTTGGCTTTGGATCATATTCAGCATGCACTGAAACTGAATCTTCCAATTGTTGTTGGAACTACAGGTTGGTACAATCATCTTGCTGAAGTTGAAAAGCAAGTTTCTGATCATAATGGTTCACTATTACATGCTTCGAATTTCAGCGTTGGAGTGAACATTTTCTTCAAGATGAATGAGATTTTGGCGAAGATCATGGGCAACCAACCGGAATACAAGGCGGAACTCGAAGAAATTCATCACACACAAAAGTTGGACGCCCCAAGTGGAACAGCAATCAGCATTGCACAAGGAATTATCAAAAATCATCC
>CAMLET010000124.1 GCA_946479125.1 uncultured Flavobacteriales bacterium | reverse complement strand
CTTACTTCTTTGGTCAAGGAACGCATTTTGGACCAACGACATCTGCTCAAACCATAAAAGGCGCATGCGTTATTGACTCGTTGAAAAGTCCATGGTCGTATTCCACGATGCGCTTAAAAGAATACATTATTCTGAACCCTGGTGATACAGTTGTCATCTCGGGACAGTTTTTAAGTAAAAATGATCAAATCGTCTATGATGGTCTTCAATTTTACGGCTCAATGACCCTCCTTCACTTATTGTTTTCAAATGCATTGAGTTGTCCTTGGTTGCCAGAAGAGAAAAACAAGATGCATTGGCGATATGGCCCGGTTTTGAAAGCTAAGAAGTAAGCCTTCTCTCCTACTATAACGCAAGGTTAGACACGAGTTTAATTGAACAATATCAACACTAGAATATAACACAGCAGTATGAAAAACGCTTTTTTATTACTTATTCTCACCATCCTCTCGCAAATCTGTAACGGTCAACAACAAGCTTATTTTATTGGAAGTTTCGGCATGGAGCGGTCAGTTCGACACTTAAAGGACAACAGCAACCAAAGTCAGTTAATGCTTATTCGTCAAAACGGTGATCAGGAAATTGGTACGGGATACACTTTTGGAGAAACCGTTGATAGTGTTTTTACGAGCGATGGTTTTGATGTTTTTCGAAGTGGTTTCAAGTCGATTATTGAAGACAGTATTTGCGTAGATAAAAAATGGTATTTCATTAAGTATTATCTCCGAAGCGATAGTGGTAGAACGTCAATGAGTCAGGAAACTTTCTATCAGAGAGATGTGTTTGTGCCGGGTATTGGAACAATCTATTCTAAAAGTAACTTCTATTCTAGTGATTATTTTATGCTGTGTCATAGTAACCCTCAACTACAAAAGGTACTTGGACAAGTCTATCAACGGATTGCTGAACATCCTTACTGGTCGTTTGAACCATGGAGAAAATACGCTGAATTAACGAAGAAATATAAGTTCGAAAGCTGCTTACAACAACTGAGTAACGAATGGATTTCTGCAAACAAGCACTTACAGTTGTCAGACGAAAAAATAATCTACGGGAACGACACGATTCAATACGATTTAATAATCAAGAACACAGGAAATATCGGATATCAACTTTCAACCAAAAAGAGTCTCCCGCCGTTAAAAGGGATGGTTTTGTACGATCATGAGCGCTATCCACTACCCGTATATTTCTACTGCAAAGTCAATGCTGAACAAACCAAAGAGTACTATCTAAATCCAAATGACAGTATTCAGTTAAACCTAATGCTAATTCATAGAAACGGTCCGAAAAAGTCTTCAGATATCACATTTGATAAATTTCGATTTCGGATGTACATAACACTTCAAGATTGGTTACTAACTGATGATGTTATTTTTGAAGAGAAAAAGTACAAACCCTTTTCATGGGCTGTGAAGTAAAGATTTAAGCCTTCTCTCCTACTTTTCTATAGCAAACAACAAAGCTCCGAAGTATTACTCCGAAGCTTTGCTTGTATCTGAATAGCTAGTCATTTCATGAATGGTTGCTTTGTCTTTAACTTACTTATGTTAACTCGCTAATTCGGACATGACCTTTAATCCACTTCAACATTGTAAACAACGCGCATGCCGGGTTTGGTGTGTTTTTTTACTTTTTGAAAGATGGCATCTGGTTGTGTTTTACCATTGACTTTTACCGCTTTCTCGCTAAGTTCAAAGGAATCAATCTTGTCTTTAAAACCTGCTTTTTTCAGATCATCCAAAATTGTTTGAGTGAGTTCGTCGTGAACTAAAGCCATCCGATTCGCTTCTTTTTCCTGTAACTTAAATTTAAGATCCATCTTGCGCGATTGCTCATCTATCTTACGCGCTTGCTCGTCAATTTTGAGCGCTTCCTTATCAATCTTTTCTGATTCAATCTCGATTTTCCTCTGCTCTTGCTCGATTCGACGCTGCGCCTCGTTATATTTTTTCCAGTTAATATCCTCTTGCTTTTTGCTGGTTTCGGTGTCCAGTATTTTCACCTGCTTATCAATAATCGCCACATGTTTATCAATAATTGCAGTATGCTTGTCAATAACTGCCGAGTGCTTGTCTATAATTCGGGATGCTTCATCAATAATTCGCTCTTCTTCTGAAGTATCAACATCAGAACCGTCACCAGTTGAATTGAGAGCTTCTTCATATCCATCAATTAACTGTTTGATCTGAGGAAGGTATTTCTCCTTATCCTTTCCAGAAATCAATTTGCCATTGACCTTAAAGTTTTCCAGATTTTCAGGAACCTGATACAGTATTCCTTCACTCTTGAAAATGTATATGTGCGACTCTTTTCCGTTCGTGCTCTCCACGTATTTGATAGCAGTTCCTTCCGGAATCTCCTTTGGATTGTACTTTTCGCTATTCAAGCTATCAGCCGCAGATTTTTTAATTTCCTGCGCGGAAGAGGAATTCACGTTCAAAACCACCAAAAGCAGAATCACACTCATCGCCACACATGCTGACAGAAAGTACTTTTCACGAACACTAAACATCTTATTCGTGTTGAAAAGAATTCGTTTTGCACGGTCTGCCAGTTTCATTTTTTGATCACCGAATTGCAGCGCGAAACGCTGGTTACTCAGACTGTATTCCTGGAATGAAACTAAGGCATTGACAAATTCCTTTTTATTGTTTGTTACGCTGATAGCCAAATCATCACAGCAATTTTCACGTTCGTCTTTCAGCAAAAAGGAAATCCACAAAATACCAGGATTGAAGAAAAACAAGATTTCAATGAAAGTCTGCATCAAATTCACTACATAATCACTACGACGTATATGTGCCAGCTCATGCAGTAAAATAGCTTCTACCTGCTCTTGGGGAATATTATTCAACAAGCCGATGGGTACCAAAATAATTGGTTTGAAAAACCCGGTTACCGACGGAATTGTTACTAATCTGGATTCGAGTAATTGAACCTTTCGTTTGATTTTCAATGAAACCTGAAGTTCTGAAACGCGCTTCAACCACATTTCCGTAGGAGAAACCGTTTGGTAGTTTCGTGCACGGTAAACTTGTCGTAAATCACCCGTCATTCGTATGAATTTGAAAATAAAAATGACAAACCAACTAAACACTATCCATGAACCATAATTACTTATGAATTCAGCTATTATTGAGAGTGGTCCACTCGCCTCTTCCTTCATTACAGGAGCTGAAATTGAAACCAGATGTTCTGATTGAAGCTTACTTTTCACTGTACTGTCGATGTAAGAAACAGGAACCTGAGTTTCAAACTCATTATAGAAAATGAAGCTGATGGTGACCAAAAACGCAACACTCAATCCTGCGAGTAAATTGTAGCGAACTGCCGAAGTTGATTTTTTGGTAAGAAAAAGGACAACTGCAGCCAAAAAAGCCACTACAAGTCCTAGCCAAAGCGAATGGATTAATGTCCAGCTAACAGCGTTGATAATTGAGTCATTCACTAAAAAATTCATAGTATAAGGTTTTAGAAGTTTTTATTTCTTGTCCAGTTGATCCAGCATAGCACGAATTGCCTCTAACTCTTCTTGCGAGGTATTCTTATTGCCCAACAATTGCATCATGAGGTTGGTGCTTGAACCATTAAACATGGTATCAATAAACTTATCAAGCAAAAAAGTCTTTGTTTGATTTTCCTCAATTGCCGGACTGTAAATATGCTTCATGCTCGATGCGTCACGCAACAACATTTCTTTCTCAGTCATAATTTGCATAAGCTTTAATGTGGAAGTATATTGTACGGCACGTTTCTGTTCGTTCAGGTAATCATTTACGAAACGAACCGTTGAAGGACCATTTTTCCAAAGCACCTGCAAAATCTCCAATTCCGATTTTGTAGGTTCAGCTTGCGAATTGTTTTCTTCGTTTTTTGATTTCATTTTCCAAAGGTAGGAAACTTTTCGTACGAAACAATACTTAGGTGTATTTTAACAAAACATTCTCTCGAAAACTTAGATAATGAATTCATTTTCACATTAACTTCTGTAAATTAGAACCACTAAATTGAATAAGAACACACCTGAATCAATGCACGTATTCGTTAAATAAATCACCTGAAAACGATCAGATTAAATCAAAAAAACAACGGTACATTGCATTCATACGTTATTACTTTCGTCATGAGAAAACTATACTTATTACCTCTATTCATTGCATTCGGAATGAAGTCCAATGCACAAGTGAATTCCGCAAATCATTGTGGACATTCTCTATCTGCTAAACAAATGGCAGAATCTCATCCTGAACGCGCTGCAACGATCAACAAGTCGAAAACAACAAATAACGTTCAGCATAATTTGCAAAAGGACGCAGATGAGATCTACATTATTCCCGTAGTCTTTCATGTTATTCATGACAATGGTCCTGAGAATATTAGTGAAGAACAAATTCAAGATGCATTGAGAGTTCTGAATCGGGATTTTAGAGCGCAGAATCCGGATACTGCTTTTGTTGCCACGCCGTTTCAGGGTTTGCCTGCCGACGTCAAAATTGAATTTAGATTAGCCCTGCGCGCTCCGGATGGAACTTGTTTTAACGGAATCACACGAACAGCATCTCCAATTACAAATGGTGGCATGGGCGAAGGTTTATCTATGGTGCAAGCCGTTATCGATGGAAATAATGTTTATCAGGGACTTTGGCCGCACGCTCAATACATGAATGTATTTGTGGCAAATGACATTTCCGCTGCAGGATATACTTATTATCCAAATGAAGATGCAACACCAAGTCTTGACAACATGTATTACAACGGCATTTTTATGATGGCCGAGTACACCGGAAGCATCGGAACAAGTGACGAATTTAAAAGTAGAGTGCTAACTCATGAAGTTGGACATTGGCTGAATCTAGCTCATATTTGGGGTGATTATGGTGTTGGTGATGGATTTAACTGCGGACCAGATTTAGATGATTATGTAGAAGACACACCAGATTGCACAGGAACCTCCGGATGTGAGTTATACCTAAATTCTTGCGATGACGATGATGGATATTGGGGAATTCCAATGATTGATAATGTAGAAAACTATATGGAATATTCTTATTGCAGTAAAATGTTTACACTCGGTCAAACAACTCGCATGCGAAATGCCATAATCAGTGACATTGGCGGACGATTAAATCTTTGGACAGAAGAAAATTTGAATCAAACCGGTGTATTATCAGGAGTTTCATTTTGCAATATCAACTTTGAAGCAGATAGAACCGCTTTGTGTTCAGGAACTTCAGTTCATTTTGAACCTTCAGTAACTCAAGGTGTCGCTACATATTCATGGACTTTTAACGGAGGAACTCCAAACACATCAACAGATGAAAATCCTACCGTAACATATCCTGTAGACGGCAGCTATGATGTCACTTTAACGGTTACAAGTCAACTTGACGGAACGAGTTATTCCATTGAAAAAACAACGTATATCACAGTTGGAAATACATTACCAACTTTCGAAGCTATTGGTCCATTTTGTGAAGGCGATCAAGTGCCCTTTTTACCAAGTACTTCATTAAACGGCCTTCACGGAACATGGAATCCAAGTATAATAAACAATCAGCTTACTCAAAACTATACGTTTACTCCTGCAGTTGATGAATGTGCTACTGACGATTATGTGATGTCAATCGCAATTAATTCGTTACCCGATGTTACAATGAACGCACTACCACAACTTTGTGTTTTTGATCAGCCAATTCAGTTAACTCAAGGATCACCAGCAAATGGCGGCTACTTTGGTGACGGAATAGTTGGAGGATACTTTATACCTGAATCTGCGGGAATTGGGGCAACTACAATCACTTATATTTATACAAATTCGTTCGGGTGCTCCGCCAGTGCGAGTATTGATTTTGAAGTAGATGACTGCCTTGGTTTAAACGAAGTGAATGATGCTGACTTGTCCATTTATCCAAACCCTTCTTCATTAAAAATAACACTCGAATTGGGATTGGGTTCCATCCTATCTTTTTCAATCATTGATTTAACTGGAAAATGCCTAGTGGAAGGATCCAAGAATGCTAATAAGATAGAAATTGATTTAGCTGAGCTTCCAAATGGATATTACGTTATCGAAACAACAACGGCTAACGCAAAATATAGAAATTCCATAGTCATTCAGAAATGATTTGTGGGATTTCTGTAACCTACTTTTTCTCGTTTTTCATAAATTAGATCATTATCAAAGATTGATCTTATGAAAAAACTCAGTTATACCAAAGAAATCGCTGCATCTCCTGAGCATGTTCAGGATATTATGCTTGGGCTAAGCGATAAGCAATCGTACAAAGAATGGACAGCTGCTTTTAATCCTACTTCTACCTGGGAAGGTGGATGGAATAAAGGTGATAAGATTTTGTTCGTAGGGATTTCGGAAGACGGTACTAAGGGTGGAATGATTGCACGCATTGTCGAAAACGATCCGGGTAAATTTGTATCCATAGAGCATTATGGCGTCATGGAAAAAGGCGTTGAAATAACGGAAGGTGAAAAAGTAGATGGATGGAAAGGTGCTCATGAAAATTATCGTTTTGAGGCTACTCCGAACGGGACACGAGTTACGGTTGAAACTGATACAGTTGAGGAATACGCTTCCTATTTCGATGAAACCTGGCCAAAAGCACTGGATTTATTGAAAAAGACTTGTGAACAGTAATCGGAACTGATTATTCAGATCGTCAATATTTTCGACTACTAATTCGTTGAGGGCATATAGTCAGTAACGACCTTGAACAACAGATCTGTAGGATCAAAATTCTTAGTGTAAATTTCATTGTGGAAATCGGTAAGCTTTCCTAACAAACGAATCAGTTCCAGTTTCTCATCCATTGATAGATCGCCCGAAACAATTTTCGTAGCTTGTCTTATCTTATACATTTGAGTTTCCAGCGTTTCCAGTCCCAGGCTAGTTATTTCAATTAACTTACTTCTCTTGTCCAATTTAGAATCTGTTTGAACCACCCAGCCTTGTTTAATTAAACGATTGATAATTTGGATTCCTGTAGGTTTATCCTGAATATTCATTCTGATCAACTCCGTTTTGCTTAAAGCTCCATAAGATTTAAGACTTATCAGATAAATGAACTCTTCCTGAGTTGAAAATGGAGAATTCAATATTACCGACTTCGAATACATCTTAGCGTATTTGCTCAAGTGAACTAGCATGGTGCTTATTACACTTTCCGGAGAACGCCCATTCTCTTTAGCAACCCAATCAGGTTCAGACTTAAGCTTACCACTGCTATTCGTTGGTTTTGAATCATGAGTTATCCAATTCTTAAATCCATCAATATCAGAACTATAAATCGAATCTTTGTTCTCAAACTCGAAATCTTCCATAAGATCGAGTACCTGTTTAATCAAATCAAAATTTGTCGCCATAAACCGAAATAGTACTTAAATATACTTTATAGCTTAAAAAAAAGCAAAAAATAGTATTAATTAATACTCTTTTTTGTTTTTAAAACAGTAATTCCTCCCAATCTTCCTTAATCTATCCTAAAATGTAACAGTTTCCAATTACAGGATGCTTATCTTTTACTTCAGATAATTATCGAACTAAAACAAGGCATTATGGAAACAGGGAAAGGGAGTAAAACAGCACAAGGGAATTCCAAAGCAGCTGCAAGTAAAAGAACAACGAAATCACCAGAAAAGTCGGAGGAAACAAAAGACAACTCTGTGGTCATTGGTTACAGCTCAGACTCCGATTCTACTAAGAGTGGATCAGGAACCGCGCCTGATTTAGGGGATGAACTTCGAAGAGTGGCTGCCAAATATGAAGAAACGGATTATCGTCACTGGATTCCAATTGTGATTGCAGACCGAGTAAGTCAGATCGAGGCGCTTTTAGAAGAATATGCTCCGGATAATGAACTGCTAGATGCTGTTGTGGAATTTGGTAGAACTACGGATTGGACATCAGGTAAAAAAGCCATTTTGAGAAAGGCTGGTTCAACCATTGGTGCGGCTTCTCTAAATGCTATCGTATCTGCGATTGCTAAGAAAATGAATGATCAGGATGATAACGATGAATAAATTGAAAAGACTGTTTACGTCAGGTAGACGGTCTTTTTTTTTAATCCACTGAGCTAACAAATTGTTGAAT
>CAMLET010000123.1 GCA_946479125.1 uncultured Flavobacteriales bacterium | reverse complement strand
TCTGCGGGTAATAATCTCCCAAATTAGAGGGGATTTCAGCGATTTGAATCGTAGAACACGAAGAACATCTGGCGTATTCAAACGACGTTCTTGTACCCAGAACCATTTCTTTGGCCTGAAAATCTGTTGTTTCACTATTTCCGCAAATCCTGCACGTCATTTACACAATTGTTTTAATTCTTCCAGAACCCGAAAACTAGCCTTTTGATCTGTTTTGTACAAATATTTAGATAAAGTGTTTTCGTAAACCTCGGAAGAAAGAGAAGGTATTTTGTTGCTTATAATTTCTTCAAACTGATCCACATTACTCGCAAAATAAACAAAAGGTTCTTTGCTCATAGGTATTAATTCGGCTAAGCCAGCTTGAGTAGATTTATTGTAGAATATGGTTGGTTTGTGATGCAATAATGCTTCTGCTGTGATGCTTGAGTTCTGCGTACAAACGATGTCACACTTTTCTAAAATTTCAAAAAGTTGTGCTTCATGATGCTGGTATAAAAACACATTTGATTGTTTTACAGCTTCAATTTGATCGATCAGTGTATCGGTTTCAGCAGGATGTTTTTTTATGATCAAACCCCAATTATTCTTATCGCATAGCTCAATAAGTTCTTTTACAATGGTTGTTTTTTCCAAATTGTAAAGACTGTTTGTTCCCGACCATGTGCTTGCAAAAAAGATGGTCTTGTTGAAGTCATGATTTTCGAATTCAGAAATATTACCTGCATTTATTGGTTTACTGTGGTCTAATTTCAGAAAACCAACCGGAACATGTTTCTTCGTTGGATCCTTCTTGTCCTTCCAAATAGAAATGGATTCCTCACCAAGACAGAACCGAACATCGTATTTAATGTTTGAAGCCATGTGAATGAAATCGTTACTGAACAAACCGTATTCTACATTGGCACTTTTAATCCTGTGATATCGCGCGGTGTCCGTTAGTTGTCGACCAACTTCACCAGTATTGTCATATAGAACAACCTGAGGCTTCAATTCTGAAAGCGCTGCATTGATGAATGACGTATACGTTTCAGAACTCAACTGGTGACGAGCGCTGGCGAAATGAGTATATTGCGGAAAGTGTTTACTTAGTTTTTTGTTGAAATCATTATATCCTCCAATCAACGGAGCTCTGAAGTCCTGTAATTTATACACATGGATATTCTCGCATGCATAGGGTAAAGCTGATGCAGCAAATTCAGGGCTGATTCCGCTTTCAATTTGGATAATATCGAGGTGAACCGTCCTGTCGTTTTTTACAAGCTCAAAAAATGTTCGAAAGAGTTCAATATCGTTTGCCGTATCAAAAATGAAAAGTCCAATTCGAGTTTTACCTGGTTTGTTTGGCTGCTTTTTTCTTCGTTTAAATCGACTCCAAGTGTAAAACAGATTCTTTAGTAAACGTTTGCTCGCTGGATTTTCAGCGGGTCTAATTTCAATCTCACCAATCTTTCTTAATTTTTCAGAATAGAGAATTGATTGATATGCTGCGTCAAAATTGAATCTGAAACTTACAGGAGTTTGAAGAACCTGAAGCAGGTGGTCAACCAATAATTCAATTAAATATTTCCGGGTAATGTATTCTTTGAAATTGGCATAAAGTAAAGCGTACGCTTTGTCGTAATTAGACTTTCTGGTTTCTAAAAAAATGGATGCTTTGAAATCAGGAAAGTCAGTAGAAACAGTTTCCAATTCCTGAATCATCATTCGTGATGCCTCGTTTTCCGCTCCGTTTAACTTTGCATTAAACACGGCGATCTGCTTTTCGTCAAAAATGCTTGATCTTACGATAACAAAACCGTCGGTCAAAAATTTATCTGTGTTGCTTTGCTCGTAAACTTCAGCCGAATTGGTAAGCAGAATCTGCATCCTATTTTACTTTAAAGTTCAAACGATTGGAAAGGTCCAATAATTGGGAACTAATTTCACGGTCTTTCAGTGCCTGATAAAAAGGCTCAGGACGTGATGAAATATATCTGAAATACTCGTCTGACGAGAAATTATCTTTTGTAAAGGCATTGAATAACGCGATTTTCGAAATCTCTGCCGGAACAGTTTCGGGTCTTCCGTTTGCCGGATTTGTTGCCCTGTGATTGGTTCTCATGTTGAAGATCACAAAATCGCCCGCTTTTGAACGGATATCAATGATCTTATGCTTATGCGGATTGATCTTTTTGTTTTTCTCTTCGGAGTAAATTCCGGTTTTGATCTTTACCTTATCGAAAAAAGTGTGTTCAATATTGTTTGTAATAAAGGTGTCTGAAGTGCGATGGGAACCTTCCATTACGGTTAATCCACCTCCATGTTCTTCTGAATTGTCCTGTAAATAGAAACCGCATTGCAACAAAAGACAATCATCATTCAAATGAAAGTTCTCACCCGATTTTTGCATGGTAGAAGTGTCTTTATGCCAACCAGTATAAAACTGATTGTGAATTCCAGTCTCAGGCATTAGAACAGGTTGTGTTTGACACAGATCAGTCAATATTTCAATGACTTCTTTTTTCAAGGTAATATCAATGAATTCAGGAAAGTAATTGTAGACTTCTGCCAAAACTTTCGGAGAATTGAATTTTGATTTTTGCCACTCACCCGAAGTGAAAATTTCTGAAATTCGAGTGCGTAAGTACTGAATTTCTTCAACAGATAAAATACCAGGAACAAGTAAGTATCCTTTCTCGTTGAAATCGTTTATTTGTTGTTGTGTTAGTCTCATTTCTTTTTAGCAATAATCCACAAGTTAGAAGAAAGTTGATTATCAGTCAAATAGTTTTGAAATTCCTGTCCTTTTGTTTCCCACTTTTCAATCAGAATCTGATTTAAAAACGGCTGATCATCCAAAGAAAATTTTCCTTCCAATACTGCATTTCTAACCAATTCGGCATCAAGGACTCCCGGAGTTAAGGATTCCAATACTTCGAAACCGCTGTTTTCTAAAAGCAGTTTCAATGAATCCGGATTGAAATAATTTACGTGTTCGTGATCAACGGTTTTTGAAACTGTTCCAAGGGTTTTTATATCAAAACCTTCACCGTTTGGACAAGTAACTACAAAAAGACCATTTTTCTTCAGTAGCTCGGCACATTTCTCAATGAAAAACTTCGGAGAAAAGAGATGTTCAATTACTTCAAAATTTACCACCACGTCCACTTTATCTTCTTCCGAAAATTGAATTTTCTCTACGGCTTCTTCAATTACTTCAAATCCTTTCGAACGACAAGTTTCTGCTAAAGCCGGAGTGGGTTCAATTCCGATAATACGCTGAAAATGATTTCTTGAGAGCATTTCTTCGCAGAATGTCCCGAAACCGGCTCCAACTTCAAGTATGGTGTTTTTTCCAGAACCGTATTTTTCGCAGTATTCAATAACGCGATCGACTCTTGGAACAAAGATTCTCGACCTTCTGTTAGCTTCAGATGCCGGGAAAATGTACTTATTCCAATAAGCGTAGTTGGCAGATTGCTTGTAAAATTCAATGATCAATTCCTGACTTGGTCTTGGATTCATGTACATCGTTGTGCAATTGTTGCAAACCATGTATTCCAAACTGTCTTTTTCGTATTTGAAAGTGCTGTTGTTTTGTTGACATGCGGGACAATTCACCTTTTCAAACTGAGACTTATTGTCTAACAGAAAGTCGATGTCATGTCTTACTGCAAATTCTTGTCCTGCCAGTAAATCTAAAGGTCGTATATCGTTTTCGTTGAAAGTTGCCATTAATCCCAAATATTATCTTTAATCCAATTGCCCTGTTCATCTTTCCACCAAACTCTCGGGTCGCGGAATCTGTCTGCCACTTCGTCAAATTTAGCTTCGCTCCAACCGGTATATTCCAGCCAGCGCAACAAGTCTTTTGATTTAATCGGATCCATTTTTTTGATGATCTCAATTCCTTCCTCGCGTGACATAATGCCTGCACGAATGTCCTTACACACATGATCTGTTGCGCGTCCGTAACCAAATTTCACGTACTTCATGTAATCGTGAATTCCGTTTTCGTGCATGTCGTCCAAATTCGACATTCGTCTGTATGTTCGTTCGAAAGGTTCTTCGTTTTCCCGGAATCCGTATTCTTTTTTCATGAGTTCGCCATGTTCGTTGGCTTCCCATTTGAAGAAATTGGAAATGTAAATTCCGCGAACAGCCACACGCTCAATATCTTCATCGGAAGGATACATCCATGGGATTAAGTCCTTTTTCTCAAGCGTTTCGCCGTATTTTGGAGCTTGTTCAATGAAATCATACCATTCGAAACCGCGCAAGCAATGTTCGTGACGGTAGCGATAAGTGAATTCTACCAAGTCATTGTACGAATGCATTCCGCCCAAATCCATAAAACCATGTTCACCCCAAATCATTAATGGAACATTTTGCTGAACCGCGACACGAATCGGGTAGGTGAAAATTCCGGCGTGACCATGCCAGTTCATATCACCCATCATTTCCATTCCCAAACGGTTCATGGTTTTCAATGTTTCTATGCTTGGTGTAAAGAAAATGTGATCAACTCCAAATGCTTCGCGCATGTTCAACAGGTTTTTCATTCCTGTTGGTGTGTAATTATTTCCGTGGTAAGTAACCAAAAGCGGATTCAACCCATAGATCTTTTTGATGATATGAATTTGGAAATAACTGTCTTTTCCACCTGAAACCGGAATAATACAATCGTAGTTGCTTCCGTCTTTTGAGCGGTATTCGTCAATAATTCGTTCGAATTGACGCTTTCTTCTATCCCAATCGATATCCACGCGCTGATTTGCTGCATTGCAACCTGAGCACACTCCGTTTTCATCGAATGCAAGAGGAACTGCGCTGCTTTTTGGGTAAACACATTTGCTGCAATAGTTCATTGGTGCCGGTCGCTGTGAATATTTATCGGACATGTATGTTGTTCTTTTTGAGTAGTTTTTTTGCTCTCGGATAGCTGTGTTCCACAAAGTGAAACCAATTTCCTGCTGCTATTCCGGAAACGTTTGTTTGTTCTGCTAAATCTAAAAAATCGTATTCGTCTGCTACACCGCCACAAGCAATAACGGGAAGTTTGGTGTTTGAAACTACCTCTCCAATAGTGGAAATGTCATAGCCTGAACCTTTACCGTCTCTTTCAATTGCGTTTATAAAAATCTCTCCTGCACCTAAGCTTTCAGCTTCATTAATCCACTCGAACACAGATTTCTCAGTGTTTACTGAACCAAATGTAGAAAAAACAATGGGTTTTTTATCGATCAGTCGATAGTCAACTGACAGTACAAGTGCTTGTGAACCGTATTTTTCAGCTACCTGCGTAATTAATTTCGGATTTTCAATTGCTCCGGTATTTAAAGTCACTTTGTCCGCGCCATTTCTTATGAGAAAATCTACATCTTCAAGAGTTCTGATCTTTCCTCCGAAGGTTAACGGCATAAAGCAGGTTTCAGAGATCTTTTTGAGAATGTCATCTTTGGAGTTAACGGCTTCAATTTTATGGTCGTCTCTTCCTGAATCAACATTGTCATCACGCGAAATATCAATGTAGATCAATTCATCTACCTGCCAATCGTTATATCTGCTGGCTTCGTTTACCACGTTTCCAATAAGTTGATGTGTTTTGAAGTCTTCACTTCGAACAATCAAACCGTTTTTGATATAGAGTACCGGAATTAATCTGCGCTTTACCATAATTACATTTTGATAAAGTTTTCGATTATTTGAAGTCCGTTTTTCTGACTTTTTTCCGGATGAAACTGGCAACCGAAGATGTTTCCTTTCTGAAGAATAACGTCGATTTCAATACCGTAATCACATGTAGCAACTACTTCGGTTATATCGTCTAACTTACAATAGTAACTGTGAACGAAATACACGTCGTTTTCTAACGGATCCACATTTGCAATTAATGGACTTTCCGTTTTGAATGTCAGATTATTCCATCCCATATGAGGAATAGGAAGATCGTTGATCTGATTTGTCAACGATGAAACTTTCCCACTAACGAGTCCTAAGCCTTTGTGAATGCCATGTTCATCACTTTCATCTAAAAGAAGCTGCATTCCTAAACAGAGTCCAAGTAATTGTTTTCCTTCAGAAACAAATTGTTTGATTGAATTTTCCCAATTGTTGTTGCGGAGATTTTCAATGGCCATTCCGAATGCACCAACACCTGGAAGAATTGCTTTTTCAACTGACACTAGTTCATCGGGAGAATTTAGAATTAAAGCTTTTCCGCCAACAAATTCGATGGCATTTTTTACCGAAGTAAGGTTTCCCATTCCGTAATTGATAATTCCAATCGTGCTCATACTATGCAATATCGTCCCAGGAAAGCGGGTCTCCAAATGATTTATTCTTGTTTACTTTCTTCCCTAGAATTTCTTCCCAGTGAATGGGTGCTAATCCTTTTGAAGGGCGAACGATCTTTACATGTTTATCTGTAATTGTTTCACCAGCATTCAAATCTGCCTGAAAGTAAATACTGCGCTTGAATTGTAAACTTTTTTCTTCTTCCGGAAGAACGTCGAGTTGTACTTTTCCAAGCGATTTGTAAGCTCTGTTACATTCTTCGACCAATAATTTGAATTCGTGAGGTTCCATTGAAAATGCCGAATCTACACCGCCTTCTGAACGATCTAAAGTCAGGTGTTTTTCAATAACTTCTGCTCCAAGTGCAATTGCGGCAATAGAAACACCAATGCCAGTTGTGTGATCGCTCAATCCAACCGTACAATTGAATTTCTCTTTAAAAACAGGAATGGTAACCAGATTCGAATTTTCTTCAGAAGCGGGATATGTTGACGTACATTTTAGAACAGTAATATCTGTGCATCCGTTGGATTTCAGGGTTTCAACAGCAGTAACCAATTGGTCAATTTGCGTAGCCCCCGATGAAATAATAACTGGTTTTCCGGTTTGAGCAATTTTCTTGATCAACGGAATATGATTGTTTTCGAAAGATGCAATTTTGTAGCGGCTCACATTTAATGTTTCCAAAAAATCAACTGCTGTTTCATCAAACGGAGAAGAGAAGATCTCAATTCCGATTTCTGCTGCGTAGTCAAATAATTCTTTGTGCCATTCCCATGGAGTCATTGCTTCGGCGTAAAGATCGTAGAGTTTCTTTGATGACCAAAGTGAGTTTTTGTCTTTGATAACAAAGTCTTCACTGTCATGGTTCAATGTAATCGTGTCTGGCGTATATGTTTGTAGTTTTACTGCGCTAGCACCAGCTTGTTTCGATGCAAGAATAATAGATTTGGCGCGCTCAATCGACTGATTGTGGTTGCCACTCATTTCCGCAATAATGTATGGGAATTTAATCATTTATGCCGGTTCTATAGATCTAACCACTTCTAGTTTGATGACTGATTACTTGTATTTATTGGGCTGAATCTGTCTTTTAATGCAAGAAATCTAGATTCATAATACCTGAAACTTATTTTACTTAAAAACAAAGTAAAGATAAAACCAATAATCCCAATAGAAAATAAAGTAATAAAATTAGTTTTCGGAACATCTATTAAACGAACCAGAAGATCAATAATGGTAATAGCTATTGGATGAATTAAATAGATGCCATAGGTATATTTTCCCCATTTATTAGCGAATGACAAATTTGAAAGATTTAATGCTGAATCTCTTTTCGTAATGGCTTGAGCAGCGATAATCAATGCAAATGAACAGGATATAAAAAAGCGACTGATCGAGTGCCCATATTTAAAAGAAAAGATGGAATCAGCCCAGAGAACTAAGCAGAATGATGAAATAAAGAGAGCAATGTGAACTCGTGTAGAACTGTTTTCAAAAGCGGATCTGATCTTTTTACTCGATTTTATCATTAGTGCTAAAAGACCTCCAATACCCAGGTCGAGTAACACTGAAAAAGTGTGAAAATACAGAACTACACTATCATCGCTGTTCATTATCCTAAAAACAATTGATCCTATGATAGCGAGTGATATTCCATAAATCCAAAATTGTCGTTTAAAAAAGACAAAGAGTAATGGCCAAAACAAATAAAATTGCTCTTCAACTGAAACTGACCAAGTGATGTTTTGAGACATTGCATCACTTCCAAAATGAAATTTTTCTATATGAATAACGTCAAAATTACTTAGGAAGGATAGGTGATAGAGTAT
>CAMLET010000122.1 GCA_946479125.1 uncultured Flavobacteriales bacterium | reverse complement strand
CCTGACTTTCGTAATCCGTGAAAAACCATTTTCCGTTGTTGTCGCCAGCTTGACTTTCGTATTTTACTTTGTAAACCAATACATCAGCTTGCGATTCGTAGTCTACAACAAAGACTTTAACATCTGCTTGAGATTCATACTGAACGGAGAATACTTTTTGGCTGAAAGCAGCAGTTCCCAAAAGGGAGAAAACGAGTAGAGTAAGTAGTTTCATGAGTGTTTTATTAGTTGTTTGTTTATCTCGGCTTCGCTCGATAACCTTCGGAGATTGAAGGTGTTTGAGCATAGTCGAAGTCAGTCTTCAAAATAATGCGTTTCTGTTTTTGTAAAGAGTGTTTTAAATTCCTTCAAAAAATGCCCATTGGTGTCGTGTACATAAGGCAATTGATTATTAATGCAATTCCACCAGCCGTACATTGTAACATTCAATTTGGCAAACAGTAAACTATTTTCAGAGCTCAATTCTAACAAGTATCGTGCCTCAAGCGTTTCGGGAGAACTATTCGTTTTTTTCTGTTCATCATGAAGCATTTTCCATGTAAAGAGAAGCTCTTCATCTGTTCCGTTTAGTGCTTGTGCATATTGAAAACAGTAGGAATATTTGTCGTTCAATAGAACTGTTGGATTGGTATAACTTAATATTTCAAATCGTTTTGCCATGTAAAACTGATTCAATTCAGTAAGCCTTTTCGCTTTTAAGTCTTTCCAAAAAGCACCTTGCGGAAGAACAATTTGTTCCAGGATCGTTTTGTTCATCTGGTATGCCGAATCCAACGGATTTAGAAACGTACTGTCCATTTGGTTGATGGTCCAAACGTTCGCCACTTCGAAAAAACTAGCTGGAGTATGAATCAGGTGATCAAAGATTTTATCCAGGTTTTCTTTTGTGTTGGTTTTGGTATCAAAAGTTCCGCTGTACTTTGTTAGTCCTTCTTCCCATGTAAAAACATCAGTTTGGGCATTCCCGAGCTGAACGGAAAGCAAAACTATAAAGAAGACTACAACTCTTTTCATGCTACTAAAGATAGTTTATTCAATGAAATCATACCATAAACTTGGTTTTAGTTAACAGTTGGTGTTTATTTTTGAGCGATCAAAACCAAATGCTCTTCCTTGTCACCATTCGCGCGTTCATATGGAATTGAAAATTGTTTCAATACTTTAAATTCTGAATGCTTAAGTGCTTCCAGAATATTCTCTTCAGAATGATAATAAAAGTAAACCTTGTCGCCCGAACTGCCGGTTTGATAACCGCTTTTGTTTTCATCTCCCGGAACAAAACTTAGATATATTAGTCCATTCTCGCTGAGAATACTGTGTGCGTCTGAGATAAAGGCACTCGTGTCGTCATTCGATAAATACGGAATGCAAAACCCAGAAAGGATAGCATCGAAGGTTTTGTTTAAAGACAAAATTTCTCTGCAGTCCAGCAACTGAAATTCAGCTTTCGGATTGTTTTTTTGTGCCAGTTCAACCATATTTGGAGCAACATCGGTTCCAAGAATGTTGAAGTCAGTACGTTTTTCTAAAAGATACCTGGCAATCATTCCTGGTCCAGAACCAACCTCCAGAATTTCAGTCTGAGATTCAGAAAGGGTAGAACACACGAAGTCATAGCTTTCATTGTAAATGGTGAAATCCATGAATCGTTCTTCGTAGAGATTGGCCAATTTATTCCATGTTGCTGCTGTTTCTTTGTAGTGATCCATTTATTAGACTTAAAGACGCTGGACTAAAGACTTTAGACCCGAATAAAAATAAGAACTCTCGGTCATCGAGCGGAGTCGAGATGCGAGATTTTTTAATTTTAATTCAATTTAATATGCTGTTCCCTCAGTGCTTTAATGATTACTGAATCCGTAACAATGAATGCTTCAAAGGTCTTTGTTTCGCTCGACTGAATGATTTCCGGAAATGGGTTTGCAGTATAAATGCCTGTGAATACATCAATATGATTTTTCTTTATTGCGCCGCCTGTATCTCCTGCGAAGAAATAACCGTCATGAACCACTCGTCCCCCATTAGGTAAAAAAAGTAGTTTCCCTTTTGCTTTTGGAATGAAAATTACTGTTCCATAAGGAATCAGCTCTTTGTCAACCGCGATTGTTCGAAAAGGAATTAGTCGATAATTCTTGACTCCGTTTCCAAATCCATCAGATTTTTGCCAAACGGTTTCCCCCCAACTTTCAACATTCAGTTTGCTATTGGCATATTTAGAACATGCTCTGCAATTTACAAAAGTACTGTCGCCGCTTTTTGCAAAATTGATGACCGTAATGTTTCCTGCTGAATCCATTACATAAGCCGTTCCTTCCAATGAAGCTGAACAGAAATCGCAGGTATCTGCGGTTAAACCAGATGATGTTCCGTCTGCATAAACAATAGGAATGGAACCGCCCGATTGAAATTCGTGAATGTAGTATTGTGTTGACCAAAGTGTAAGAGGAGTCAATTCTTGTTGTGTTTTAGGTGAATCAAAACTAAAATCGGTTTGGCTTGTCTGCGCTGAAAGTGCGAAACCAAATAATGTAAAACAAGCTGCAATTAGTGTTTTCAAAGCCATTTGTAGTTTTACCTGGAACTCAATTTTACAAATTTGGTTACTGAGAAGAAACAAAAATCCCAACACTTTGGCATCTCGACTACCTTGGATGACCTTAGTATTGGGATTAAATATTGTTTAGATGTAACTTTTACAAATCAAACTTGATTCCTTGTGCCAATGGCAATGAATCTGTGTAGTTGATTGTGTTTGTTTGACGACGCATGTAAACTTTCCAGGCATCAGATCCAGACTCACGTCCACCACCTGTTTCTTTTTCACCTCCGAAAGCTCCACCGATCTCAGCACCTGAAGTACCGATATTCACGTTTGCAATTCCACAATCAGAACCAGCCTGAGATAAGAATGCTTCTGCTTCGCGTAAGTTGTTCGTCATAATTGCTGATGAAAGTCCTTGAGGGACTCCATTTTGCAATGCGATAGCGTTTTCAACACCACCAGAATATTTCATCAAGTACAATACCGGAGCAAACGTTTCGTGCTGAACAATTTTGAAGTGATTTTCAGCTTCAGCGATTGCTGGTTTCACGTAACATCCACTTTCGTAACCTTCTCCTGAAAGAACGCCACCTTCAACGATCAATTTTCCACCTTCAGCAACAACTTGCTTCAATGCATTTTCGTAAGCCGCAACTGCATCTTTATCGATAAGTGGTCCAACGTGATTGTTTTGATCCAATGGATCTCCAATGCGTAATTGTGCGTAAGCATTTACCAATGCATCACGAACTTTATCGTAAACTGAATCGTGGATGATCAAACGACGCGTAGAAGTACAACGTTGACCAGCTGTTCCAACTGCACCAAATACAGCTCCCGGAACAACAATTTTCAAGTCAGCACTTTCAGTAATAATTACTGCGTTGTTTCCACCTAATTCCAATAAATGACGACCCAAACGTTTTCCAACTGCTTCACCAACCAATTTACCCATACGAGTTGAACCAGTTGCAGAAACCAAAGGAACGCGGCTGTCATTAGACATCAAGATTCCTAAATCAGCTCCACCAACCAACAAAGAAGAAACTCCTTCAGGAACATTGTTCGCTTCGAAAACTTCTTGTGTCAATTTTTGACAAGCAATTGCTGTCAAAGGTGTTTTTTCAGATGGTTTCCAAACACAAACGTCACCACAAACCCAAGCCAAAGCTGTATTCCAGTTCCAAACCGCAACAGGGAAGTTGAATGCAGAAATAATTCCTACAATTCCAAGTGGGTGGTACTGCTCATACATTCTGTGACCAGCGCGCTCAGAGTGCATTGTTAAACCGTATAATTGACGAGAAAGTCCAACTGCGAAATCACAGATGTCGATCATTTCCTGAACTTCTCCTAAACCTTCCTGAAGAGATTTTCCCATTTCGTAAGAAACCAATTCTCCAAGTGGTTGTTTGTATTCTCTGATTTTTTCAGCCAACTGACGAACAACCTCACCTCTTTTTGGTGCAGGAACCATTCTCCAGCTTTTGTAAGCTTCTTGAGCTTTAAGAATTACTGCTTCGTATTCTGCTTCAGTTGCTGAAGTCACAGAACCAATCAATTTTCCATCTGCAGGAGAAATAGAATCGATTTGTGCTCCACGTGTGTTAAACCAATAACCACCTGTTGAAGCTCCTCTGTTTACGGCCTCAATTCCTAAAGTCTTCAGTGCATCTTGAATTCCAGATGCTGCTAGTGTTGCTGACATTCTTTTCTGAATTTGTTTGTGTGCAAAATTACACAAAACCCAACGCATATCTGCTATTCATTTCAATTAATATTTCTTAAAACAACTGAGTGTGAGGATGCTTTTGTTGAAATCAGTTGAACCTTGTTAGATTATTTAGAATTTGATCAATAATGCACATTTTAAAAAGAGAGAGAACTAAAATTTATTAACGCAAAGAAAGAAGAACGCAAAGATTGTTTTCACTTTGCGTTCTTCTTTCTTTGCGGTTTTTTTATCTACCAACAATCTCTCTTTTATAAATTCTATGGCTGTAACTTTCTGTCTTTTCTGCATTTGGTAATTTTGACTATGAAGCTTTCCCTCGTTCTTGTTTTACTGACAACGTTTATTTCATTCTGTGGATTGTCACAGGAACGTACAATAACTGCACGTTTTGTGGACGATAAAGGAAATTGCGATAAACAGTTGAAACTCTTTTTCCTTAAAAACGAATCTGATAGTACCATTTGGACGAAGACAGATTCGATTTGCGATTTAACAATCTCGCTTCAACTTCCACCAGCGAATTATACTCTGAAAATCAAAACACAGGAAGGTGCAACAATCGAACAAGTATTTGAGGTGAAAGACGAAGCCTCGATTGATCTGGGAATAATATCACTGGCACCAAAAACACGAGATCTTAGCGATGTGACAATTACGGGAGTTCCAAAGAAATTTATAGTAAAAGACGCAGATAAAACGACTGTTACGGTTGAAGGAAACCCAATTTTGGAAGTGAGTTCTGTTTACGATGCGATTTTGAAGATTCCCGGAATTCTTCCTTTTCCAGGTGGTGGATTTGCCATGAGCGGACAATTGGCTAGTGTTTATTTCGAAGGAATTCCAAGTACGATTGGGGGAACGGATCTGGACAATCTTCTCAAAAGTTTACCGGCAACTTCGGTACAGAAAATTGAATTGATCTCTAATCCTGGAGCTTCATACGACGCTACAACAAGTGGAGCAATTATCGACATTATCAGTTTGGGTAGAGTTACAAAATGGATTTCGGGAACTGTGACGTTCAACTCTGGATTTAATAGAAACAGCAAGGTTTTGCCTTCGTTGATGTTGAGTGGAAGAGGAAAGAAATATACCTGGCAGCTGCAAGCGGGATACAGCTATTTTGAACGCGATTACAAAAGTACCTTCAGCAGAAAATACAATTACTTTGATACGCTTACTACATTAGAATCTGAAAGAAGAGAGTTTACCTACGACGAGAACTTCAATTTCCGACCTTCTTTAACCTACCGATTCAATCAGCGCAGTTTTTTGCAAGTGAATTTGGGTGTTGCTTATTTCGATAACGATCTGAAAGGTTCTTCGAGTAATTCCATTCAACAGCAACGCTTGAAGAATGATTATTGGCGAAATGGAGATGGTTGGCAGTTCAACGCAACTGTAAAGTATCGAACTTACTTAGATACATTGAAGCGAAAGTTTGAAGTAACTGCCAATTTCAATAGCTACGATTATTCCACCAAGCGATTGAATATTCAGGATTACAATGGAAAATTGTATTCACTGCTGGACAATTACTCATTGAACAATTACTTTTTCTTGCGAACTGATTTTGAAATTCCTTTTCCAAAGTGGAAATCGCAGCTGAACTTGGGTGGAAAATTCACTTATTTCGATGTGCTCAGTGCGGGTAAATATCATTTGAATGACACGAATGAGTTGACTTTGAATTCAACTGATTTTGAGAGTTCCTTACCCTTCAAATATGCTGAACAGAACTTTGCAGCTTATACAGAATGGAAGCAGAGAATTGGAAAGAAGATTTCCGTAACTGCCGGATTGCGTGTTGAGGATTTTACCTTGAACGGAAAACTGGATGGAAATACGATTGTGACTCGACATTATCTGAATGTTTTTCCGGCGGTTCATGCTTTGTACAAAATTGCAGACCCGGTTGTGCTCACAGCCAATTATTCAAGAAAGATCAACATGCCGAGTTACTCGCAGTTTGATCCGAATATTTCCGGGTATTATGACAACTTCACAACGAGTACCGGAAATGCAGCTTTGTCGCCCAATTTTAGTCATAGAATGGGAGCAGAGTTAACTATTTTCGATTATTTGGAAGTAAGTGCAAATTATTCTTTGTCGAATTCAATCAATTTAAGTGAAGCTACTGCAGATAGTAATTCCTTTTCCATCAATCAGACTTACAAAACGTATAACAATGTTGGAACGCTTTCGTATTTCTTTGCTTTACCTGTTCCATTTGGGATGTTCAAAAGTGGTTTGGATTTCTTCAATCAGAACATTGATGTGGACGCGATTTCGTTCATGTATATATACGCTGATAGGAACACCACAACAATTCCGGGATACAATTATGTAAATGGAAACAATCCGTGGTGGACCTTCGGATTCTATTCCCAGTTTATGCTTCCATTGAAAGTAAGGTTGAACGTGGAATACAATTACACAGCAAAAGGAATGTACCTGCTTAGTGAAACCACCAAAGGAATTCATGATGTGGAAGTGGTTTTGAGCCGTAAGTTCAAGGACGAAAAATGGCGTGTTTCACTAACTGTTCAGGATCTGTTTAATAGCAATGCAAATTACAATAGAACAAGTTATTTGCCACTTACAATGGACAGTTATACGAAAGCAGATACAAGATCCGTTTGGTTTAAAGTTGCTTACTCATTTGGAAGGTATGAACGTCCGGCAGATGATGATGGTGGTGGAATACCGAATAAGGGTGGTGGGAATTAAAAACACATAGTCACATAGTTTTTACACATAGAGCATATAGCTAATTACAAGATACTATTATTAGTCTGTTCTGATGACCAACTATGTTTCCTATGTTTATGCTATGTGACTATGTGTTAAAAGTTGTCTATGAACGTCTATATCACTCCCTTCGCCTTCAACTCCAAATACTTGTTCACCGTATTCATGGAAAGGTCTTCCGGACGTGTAAGAATGGATTGAATTCCGTATTGACGAAGTTCACGGGCAAGCGACCATTTTAAACTCCCCATTTTTTCTGCAATGGTAGCCTGAATCAAATCTTTATTACTCGCTACGGGTTGTTGCGCTAATAACTCGAGTTCGTTGTTCTGGAAGAAGATAACGATGAGTACATGACGTTTATTTAAACGCTGCAACATCGGTAACGCTCTGCGCATTGCAAATTCACTTTCGAAGTTGGTGAACAGGAACAATAACGAACGAGTTTTGATCTGCTGACGAATCGCCTGGTACAATAATTCGAAGTTGCCTTCCTTGAAGTGCGTACGTTGATTGTACAATCCTTCCAAAATTCGACCTAACTGACCAGAACTTTTATCCGCTGGAATCATTGTTCCAATCTTGTCGGAGAAGGTCAATAAACCAGCTCTATCGCCTTTACGAAGAGCAATGTTCGAAAGAATAAGTGATGAGTTGATAGCATAATCCAACATGTTCATGTCGTTGAACGCCATTTGCATAGGACGACTTTTATCCACAACACAGTAAATCGGTTGTGACTTTTCATCCTGATACTGGTTCACCATCAATTCGTTCTTACGACTTGTAGCTTTCCAGTTAATCGTCCTCAAATCATCGCCCTGAACGTAGTTCTTGATCTGCTCAAATTCGCTCGTATTTCCTAGTCGACGAACTTTCTTAATTCCCAACGATTGCGTTTGCGGATTGAAAACCTTCAACTCCATTTGTTTCATTTGTAAAACGGAGGGATAAACGTGCGTTGCATCTTCCGTTTCAAAACGAATTTTACGTTGTGCTAAGAAGAGGGGAGAACGAACAAAAACAACGGTTTCGTTGAACTCATACATTCCTCTTGCCTTTGGTGTAAAAGCGTATTCGAATACCTCCTTTTTGCGTGGAAGAAGAA
>CAMLET010000121.1 GCA_946479125.1 uncultured Flavobacteriales bacterium | reverse complement strand
AGCATCTTCATATCTTATCCAAATACTGATAGTAGATCCTTACCGTTTGCGTACAACATCAATCCAAGAAGAATAATGATTCCCGCATATTGTGCAATTTCCAAAACGCGCTGTGGAGCTGGCTTACGCGTAATCATTTCGTAAATTAAGAATACTACATGTCCACCGTCAAGAGCAGGAATAGGAAGTAAGTTCATTACCGCAAGCATCATGGAAAGGAAAGCAGTCATTCCCCAGAAAACCTGCCAATCCCAAACCGGAGGGAACATTTTACCCATTGAACCTAGTCCACCAACAGAATCGGCTCCTTTAGCGGTAAATACATATTTGAATTGGGTAATATTTCCAATCACCTGTTTTGTTCCTCTGGTCATCCCAACACCAACACTTTTACCAAATCCGTAATAATCAGTGTATACTGAAGCTGTATCCGGAGTGATATTCTGGTGAAATTGTACACCCAATTTTCCATCGGAACCTACGAATACCTTTTTGGTAATTTCTTCCCCTTTTCGCTTAATGGTAAGCTCAACCGTTTTCTTTTTGTTGAAGTACAATCCGCGGGTTATTTGATCGTGGTATAGAATAGGTGTGTTGTTTATCGCAAGGATTTTATCACCTTTTTTCAAGCCTACTCTGTCAGCTGTTTTTCCTTTAACAATAGAATCTATCGGACCAGAAAAAGCTCTGAAAGAGAATGTGCTTTCTTCTGCTCCTGCGTACCACATTTTTTTGCCGATACCGTCAGGAAGCGTAATGTTCTCTACTTTTCCATCCTTATGCTGAACCTTGAAGTTTCTTGCATCAAAAAGTAAGATCTCTTTTCCAATGTTCACAAAATTCGTCACTTTCTCTCCATCAGCTTCGAGAATCTTATCCCCTGAACGGAAACCGTATTGCTCCATGTAAGGATGAACAGCTATTCCCGCAGATAATTTTGATTGATCAATTTTATCCTCACCCCAAACATAAGTCACCATAATGAAAAGGAAGAATCCAACAATTACGTTGACGATAATTCCACCAAGCATAATGATCAAACGCTGCCAAGCTGGTTTAGCACGAAATTCCCATGGTTCAGCTGGCTTAGCCAATTGCTCTGTATCCATTGATTCATCAACCATTCCGGAGATCTTTACATAACCTCCCAACGGAATCCAACCAATTCCCCACTCAGTGTCACCAATTTTCTTTTTTAGTAAAGAGAATTTCCAATCGAAGAAAAGATAAAACTTCTCAACTCGCGTTTTGAAAGCCCTTGCGGCAATAAAATGACCAAATTCGTGAAGAACGATAAGTATTGAAAGTGATAATAAAAGTTGTGCGGCGCGTACCCAGAAATCCATTTATTCTTTTTTTAAGAGTAACAAATATAGCATAATTCAAGCCATGCTCTTGGGTTTTAGATTTGTTAACGAGAAAAAACAAGACTTGAGACAAAAGACGAAAGATAAAAGACTCAATTGTCCTTAAAATGTGAGTTCCGTCTTCTCTCTTTTAGCGAAGCGGTCTTGGGTCTTTAGTCTATTTAAGGTTGCAAGTGAACCGTTGAATACCCGTGATGCTCGAAATACTCAACAATAGCTCCTTTCATGAATTCTTGTTGTTCTGCATCTGACAATGGTGGTAATTCCTTTTTCAATTCAAAATGTGGCCATTCGTCCTTGTCTTTACCAATGAATTCGTAATATCCATAAGGTTCCAAAATGGTACAGATGGCAATGTGCATCAAATCTGTTTTCTCGTGTTTCTTGAATGTCTGGAATCCTTTGCCCAGTTCCTCAACACCAATTAAGAACAACAAAATCTGAAGATCAATTCCTTCACCAAAAGTTTTCGAAAGTTCTCTGACCAAATGCTGATAGCGTAATTCTAAGGCGTAATCCATTCTACAAAATTAGATATTAAGATATTAGGATGCTAGGATTTTAAGACTTTGATTTTGCTTTGATTTTTACTCAGATTAACAGTCTTAATATCTGGAAGTCTTAATATCCTAATATCTAATCATTACTTTTGTACCATATTCAAAAATTATGAGTTTAGTAACAGTAGGTAGCGTAGCATTCGACGCCATTGAAACACCTTTCGGGAAAACCGATAAAATTGTTGGTGGAGCAGGAACTTTCATCGCTCTTTCAGCTTCAAATTTTGTAAAAGATCAACGTATCGTTTCTGTAGTTGGAGAAGATTTTCCTCAGGAAACATTGGATACTTTGGCTGCTCGCGGAGTAAAGCAAGAAGGTCTTCAAATTAAAAAAGGTGAGAAAACATTCTTTTGGTCAGGTCGCTACCACAACGACATGAACAGTCGTGATACTTTAGTTACTGAGCTGAACGTCTTGGAAACGTTTGATCCAATTATTCCGGACAGCTATCAGGGTGCTGAATATTTGATGTTAGGAAACCTGGCTCCTGCTGTTCAACGTATGGTTATCGAGCGTTTAACGACTCGTCCAAAGTTGATTGCAATGGATACAATGAATTTCTGGATGGACATCGCTCTTGATGATTTGAAAGAAACATTGAAATTGATTGATGTTTTGATCGTAAACGATGAAGAAGCACGTCAGCTTTCAGGAGAATATTCATTAATGACAGCTTCAAAAGTAATTCGTGCAATGGGTCCAAAAACCCTTATTATCAAGAAAGGTGAGCATGGAGCTTTGTTATTCCAGGGCGAAAAAGTATTCTTTGCTCCAGCTTTACCGTTAGAGGTTGTTTTCGATCCAACAGGTGCTGGTGATACATTTGCGGGTGGATTTATTGGATATTTGGCTGCAAGTAACGATATTTCGTTTGAAAACATGAAACGTGCAATTATTGCTGGTTCAGCTTTGGCATCTTTCTGTGTGGAGAAATTTGGAACTCAGCGCTTGCTAGAGATCACAAAAGAAGATGTTGATGCGCGAATTGAACAGCTAGTTGCATTGACAAATTATGAAATGAATCCAGTTATTGGGTAAAGATAAAATTGTTCAAAGAGTTCAAATTGTTCAATTTTAGTATTTGATCCTTTGAACTTTTTCAACCTTTGAACTAAAAGAATAAAAAATGGATAAGTCGGCTCTATTAGAACAACTACAAGCTTTAGCTGCGCAGGAAGATGCGTTGGCTGTTGCACGCGAAATCGCGGAATTACGTACGCAAATGGAAGATCTTCTGTTGGAAGAGGATCGTAAATTTCAGGTTGCACAACTTGATGCGCAGGAAAAAGGTGAAGAACCTATGGAAAAACCTGTGGATGAAGTGCGCAATGCTTTTTATGAACTGTTGGGTCAGTACCGTGAAAAACGTGCTGCTCAATTGCGTATCAAGCAAGATGCTGAAGAAGCAAACCTGCGTCGTAAGAAAAGTTTAATAGCTCGACTTAGAGAAGTGGTGGAAAAAGAGGAGAACATTGGTGCTGCTCTTGCTGCTTACAAAGAAATCCATGAACAATGGAAAGAAGTGGGTGATATCACTCGTGAGAAACGTCAGGAAATCCAGTCGGAATACTCTCGCTTGTTAGAAACATTTTTCTACCATATTAAAATTTACCGTGAATTACGTGAGCACGATTTGCACCGTAATGAGCAATTGAAGTTAGACGTTATTCAACGCATTCAGCAGTTGTTGTCGGTTGACCAAATTAAAGATGTTGAACAGGCTTTGAAAGCGCTTCAAAATGAGTGGGACGAAATTGGTCCGGTTCGAAACGAAGAGTGGGAAAACCTGAAGACTGCTTATTGGGATGCTGTTCGTGCAAGTTATACAAGAATTCACGGATTCTACGAAGAGAAACGTTCAGAATTAACTTCTAATCTTGAATTGAAGAAAGAGCTTGCTCAAAAAGCGCAGGAATTAGTAAAAGACCTACAAGTTTCTTCAACAAAGGATTGGGATGCTACCACAAAGCAATTACTTGAATTGCAGGAAGCATGGAAGAAAATTGGTTTCGGTCCACGTAAAGAAAACGAAGAAGTTTGGAAGCAATTCCGTGCCTCATGTGATGAGTTCTTTACAAAGAAGAAATCTTTCTTTGATAGTTTGAAAGGTAGTTTTGATGCTGTTGCGAATAAAAAGCAAGAATTGATTGACAAATTGAATCAGCTGAAGGAAAGCCAGGAATGGAAAGAAACCAGTGCTGAAATTGTGAAATTGCAAGGGGTTTGGAAAAGCCTTGGAAATGCTGGACAACGCAACGAGCAAAAATTGTGGAAGGAGTTCCGTGGTGCTTGTGACCATTTTTTCAACGCAAAGTCTACTTTTTACGCAGCACAAGATGAAGCTTTAGCTGGAAACCTTGTTGCAAAGAAAGAGTTGATTGAGAAGATCAAAAGTACTCCGCTTCCTGAGGATAAAAAAGAGGCTTTAGCTATTCTTCGTACCTACGCTGCTGATTTCACTGCGCTTGGAAAAGTGCCGATGAAGGAAAAGGATAACATTTACAATGCATACCGCGAAGCACTTGACGAACACTACAAGCGTTTGAAATTGGAAGGAGCAGAGCAAGACCGTGTAATGTTCCAGGCAAAATTGGATACGTTGAAAGCAAGTCCAAATGCGGATAAAGCTATGCAGCGCGAACGTATCGATATTCGTGAGAAGATCACACGTATTGAAAACGATATTCTCCAGCTGGAGAACAATTTGGGATTCTTTGCAAAATCAAAAGGTGCCGACTCACTTCGTAAAGAGGTTGAAGGTAAAATTGAGGCTTCAAGAAACCGAATCGTTGAGTTGAAGAACAAGTTGAAACAACTCGTTTAATGAATCGTTCCGTAAATATTTTGTTGCTGGTGGTTTCATTCCCAGCAATGTTTTTGTTGATCTATAACATGTATCAAAGCGGAATTCCATTTGTGAATTTCGAAACTGCAGAAATAGAGAATCAATACCTGGAATACGCTTATCTCGCTTTCGCGGGGTTAATTCTACTGATTGCAGGAAGAAGAGCAATTCATCGCTGGGTTGGTGTAGGAATGCTCAGAAAACCTGAACGTTTTTATTGGAGCGCATCTATTGGTGTTGAACGTAAAAAACAAATAAGAGTGTTTTTTATTATCGAAGCCATTGTTGCTCTTGGGTTTTCTGCTGTTTGTTTCGCTATCGACAGTAGATCATGGTCGTTGCAATTGGTTTATGCTTTAATCTTCGCTGAACAAATCGTATTTATTCTGATTGCCAACAGTTGGTATCGCATTGGAATTTCTGATAAAGCATTAGTTGTTGCTGATCGAGAAGTCAATGTCCTTTATTTCTCCGGATTGAGAAGAGTGGAACTTCACCAGCAAACCGTTTACTTCGAATACATTGAAGAATTGCAATTGTTCTTTCCAGCAAATGCCATAGATAAATCCGACTTTAAAGGATTTAGAAACGCGTTGGAGGACAAACTGAATAGAGATAAGGTTTTCTTTTCCGAGAAGTTTAAGAACTATTAGAATTAAAAACAGATACATGAGATTGATAGGAATTATGGTGCTTCTAACGGTTTCTTCTCTTCAGGGATGCAGAACCACAACAGAATGCGTCGAGAAGGTGAAGGAAGACTGTATATGTACAATGCAATACGATCCCGTTTGCGGTTGTAATCAAAAAACGTATAGCAATGCTTGTCAGGCAGAATGTCACGGAATTACAAACTACGTTCCGGGTGAATGTCCGAACAAGTAATAAGATATTTCAAAAACTTTCTTAACGTGGCGTTCGGAGTAAATCTTCTGTCGTAAGGAATGATTACTTTTGAATCATGAACATTTTCGTCAAAAAGCCTTTGCTTGCCGGACTTCTTTTATTTGTATTCCTCATTGTTCTTAGTCTTGCAGTTTCTATTCCTTTGGCTGATGCTGTAGCGAATTATGACAACAAACTGGTGCATTTCAAAGTAGAACAAAGTATCTCACTTCGCAATTTATTGGGTTGGGACAAACAAGATCTAATCAAGAATGGTATCAGTCCTTCAAGTGTTTCGTTGAAGCCCGTTGGTTGGGCAATGTTGGTGTTATTCTACCTTGGTTTTCCAGTATTAGTGTACCTTCGATTTAGATTCACAGCAAAGAAAATGGAATTCGAAAATGGAGAAGAAGTCAATTCTTAGTTGGCTGCTTTTAGTCTTTCTTGCCCTTGTTTGGGGAAGCTCTTTCATTCTTATGCTCCGTGGAATGGAAACCGAAGATCACATTCCCATTTATTCTGATGTTCAGGTTGGTGCACTGCGCATGACCATCGCCGGATTAGTTATGTTTCCATTTGGAATTGTTTTGCTACGGAAAATCAAATCACTGCGCCTCTTTTTCGCTTTGTTAATTGTTGGAACCTGTGGAAACTTTTTCCCTGCTTTCCTGTTTACCTATGCTGAAACCGGAGTTTCTTCCGGAATGGCTGGAATGCTCAATAGCTTCACATCATTCTTTACCATTATTATAGGTTACACCGTATTCAAACAAGCGGTTTCTAAACGTCAGGTTTTTGGATTGCTCATTGCTTTTGCAGGAATTTGTTTACTGGTTGGAACTTCCGTTTTTGATGGAACTATCAGCTGGCCGCACATTGGCGCAGTTGTTTTGGCTACCATTCTTTACGCAACCAGTTTGAATACAATCAAATATGAATGCCAAAGCCTAAAATCATTAGAAATTACAGCACTTGCGTTTACAATTGTTGGTTTACCCGCGTTAGTAGTAGCTTATTTCTCGGGAGCATTTGTGGTAATGACCAAGAACGTAAATGGTTATTCAGGCTTGGGTTATATTGCCATCTTGAGTGTTGTTGGAACTTGTATCGCGGTTGTTCTGTTTAATCGAATAATTGCATTGAGATCTGCGGTTTTCGCAAGTTCTGTCACTTATCTTATTCCAATTGTTGCGGTAATTATTGGTTGTTTCTACAATCACGAAAGCATTCTCTGGCAGCAAGTGTTGGGAATGGCAGTGATTATTGGTGGAGTGGCGCTGGCGAATAGGAAATGATAACTATTTCTTCTTCACTTTTTTCGTCACCTGCTCTTCAAAATCCACCAACAACTGGAAAATATCATTGAATTCGCTGAAACTCAAGTTCTCGTAACTATCGCCAACATCGTGATAATGCTTGTTCGGTCCCATCGTATAAATGAAGAATGCCGGAACTCCTGCTTCTGAGAAAAAGTAATGATCTGAATTTGCTGCTTTTCCTCTGATTTTAACCTGTGATACGAACTGCTGAACAGAATTGATGGAAGTCAACAAATCAAATTTCTCTTGAAACACAGAGCCGTTTACGATAGTTACACCTTCTTCACCACTTCCCATAATGTCCAGATTGAACAAAAACTGAATATTCTGAAGCGGGAAAAGCGGATGATCAACATAATATTTGCTTCCGTAAAGTCCGGCTTCTTCACCGGCAAATGCCATGAAAACAATGTTCACATCACCCGGATGTTCCTTGAAGTAGCGCGCCATTTCCAACAACATTGCTGTTCCGCTGGCATTGTCATTTCCTCCCGGGAAATAAGCGTTTTGACCCATTCTTCCCAGATGATCGTAATGCGCCGAGAACACAAAACATTTCTTCGTTTTCCTCTTGGCTGGAATGTATGCAATCACATTTCGGGCGGTGTGCATGCGCAATACAGCATCCACATTTAAGCTCAAATTAAAACTGTTCCCCTTTGTCTGTTCTGATTCCTGAAGTTGTATCGTTGGCAATTTTGCTTGTTCGCCATCTACCGACCAGGTGAATTTATCGTTGAACAATTCGATGATTGGAAACTGAGCTGAAAGCTCCTGAATTTTTGTGCGAACCAGTTTTGCAGTATCACCTTTCGTTGAGTAAGGCGTATAAGCTAATGTATAAACACCATTTGCACGTGTTTTTGTGCTTCGGATAAATGCTTTTAATGAATCGGCATTCAATAACGTATTCGTGTTGACCTTGAAACACTGCATGTTGTAGTCTCTGAAAGATCCGCAATTCGGTGAAACTACGAAATCAACTCCTGGAATTAAATCACTTCCGTTGAGTTTAAGTGAAACTTCCTTCGGAAAGGTGTTCACCATGAAATCGAATTTCTGAAAAGGATTTTTCTTGTAGAACTTACAACCAATGGATTTGAATTCCTGAGCTATAAATTCAGCCGCTAGTGAATCACCGCTGTTTACGTACCCACGACCATGAAATTCAGGTGAACATAGTTTTTCAAC
>CAMLET010000120.1 GCA_946479125.1 uncultured Flavobacteriales bacterium | reverse complement strand
GTAACTAGTACTGGGACCACCATAGGAATAAGTCACTATACCAGCGTAACCATTACCGTCTTGTGCAGGTTGATAGCCGAACCCATTGGTAGGAACACTACAATTGGAAGGAATATCTGCACAACTGTTAAATAAATCAGGTGTTCCACTATTTGGTGAAAACCAGCCAATTGCAGACTGAATATCCGCTCCTAAAGGACAATTATTAAGTAATTCAAAACTGCCATTAGGAACCAGATTTTGTGCTCTTGAAATTCCAGAGAAAATGATTAATAATATAAAAACGAGTTTATTCAATTAACAAGTATTGTTTGTGTTTATCAGCCGAAGCCGAAGTTAGTTTTCTTGAACTTTAGTATCAAATAAAGTTCAGTAATACTTCTACATCCTGTAGACGAATTACAATCAAAAAGGTTGGATTATTTATTCATAGGCAACAGTTTTCAGTTAATAGTGTCTTAGGTTCTTTCAGACGTTAATAATGGTTATAAATATGGAGGGCGTGAACCTCAGCAATACTCAACGCTCCGAGGCACCGCAAAATGCCCTGTGAATCGAATACACCAAGGAACACGCCCATATCATATGGGCGCGTTTCCTGACGTTTTCTCTCACATAAATTTTGCGGTTTTCGGAGCGAGAAAAAGTCATGCTACGCACTTCCTGTTTCTTAATAAATATCTAACTGGGTCAAATGTAATAATGATAATCCTAACAAAATATCCTTTAATGAAAATACGTTGTTTACCGCATAAAAATGATTGCGGTTTACCGCAAAAAAGTGATGCGGTAAACCGCAATTCGAATCCAAAACACAATAATCTTTATGCATTTCAGTTCGTTTTTTGTATTGTTAATCCTAAGTTTATAGCATTCATAAAAATCGAATAGTCTAATTAATCATTATTAAAATCGATTGTTATATTTGGTGGTAGCTATACCCACAACTTAACGTGGTGAATGATAATCTATATTTCGACTATTTCACATGAAACAAGAATCACTTGATAAACTACAATCTTTAAATGAAAGAAAGGCAACTGATATTAACTTAAATAGCTCTCGTATAGTTAAGTTGCCATCAGAATTACAAAGATTCAAAAGACTGAAAATTCTTAACCTATTTAATAATCAAATAACAGAAATCCCAAATTATTTCAACGATTTTGATGCTTTACATCACCTAAATTTGGGAAACAATAAGTTTATCGTTTTCCCAAGTAACCTTGAAAATTGCAATATCAAAACACTGTTATTTAAAGATAATCGGTTAACTGATTTGTCTGGAATTGAAGCTCTATCTGAGAATCTTGAAAAACTAGATTTGTCTGCCAACAAGTTAGATATATTAAGAATTGATTTTAATGGATTCAAAAAGTTAAAACATGTCGATTTTAGTCAAAATTCAATAAAGAAATTTCCAAAATCTATTCTATCCGACAAGATTCAAACACTTAAATTATCAGGTAATGAAATTTCAATTCTTCCAAAGGAAATTGGGGCTTTAAAATCGTTGCGTGAACTGGATTTGAGCTATAATAATATCGAAATTATTCCAGATGAAATTTCTGAATTAACGGAGCTTAGAGTGCTAAACCTTGTAGGAAACAAGATAAGGATGCTTCCTAAATCAATGGCGAAACTGACAAAATTGAACCAATTGTATTTAAACGGTAATCCAATAGGTGAAGCGCCTCTTGAAATATCCAATCACGGTTTAAAAGCTGTAATTAACTATTATTTGAATTCAGGTGTTTCTGTTAGGTTAAATGAAGCGAAGTTGTTGGTTGTTGGTCAGGGGAATGTTGGGAAAACTTTTTTGGTAAATAGGTTAATTTCAGACACTGTACCTGAAACTGATTCTACAACTGGGATCGACATACACAAATGGACGCTCAATAGTAATGATGGTTCAGCAATTAGACTAAATGCTTGGGATTTTGGGGGACAAGAAATTTACCATTCAACCCATCAATTTTTTCTAACCAAAAGATCGATTTATCTTTTTGTTTGGGAGGCTAGAAAAGATGAGAATCAGATTAATTTTGATTACTGGCTAAATATCATTCAAATTTTAAGCACTTCGTCTCCTGTAATTGTTGTCATGAACAAGATGGATGACAGAGTAAAAGAAATAGATGAAAAGTCTCTGAAAGAAAAATTCCCAAACATTATTGGTTTCATTAAAGTCAGTGCGAAAAACGGAGCAAATATTAAGGATTTAGTAACCTCAATAAATGATAATGTTTTGAAGCTTCCTCACATTGGGGATAAATTACCAAAAACATGGAGTGAGATTAGAGAAGAATTAGAAAAAATTGATAAGAACTATATTAGTTATGAGGAATATAAAAGTATTTGTAATCAATATGGACTGAATCGAGAGCAGTCGAAGTTTATTAGTCAGTACTATCATGATTTAGGCGTTTTCCTTCATTTTAATGATAATTCAGTTCTAAAACCGATTGTTTTCCTAAAGTCAGAATGGGTTACAAATTGCGTTTATCGAATTTTTGATTTGAAGGAGGTTATTCTCAGTTTTGGAGAATTTACTTTAGAATTGCTTGAAGAACATTTATCAGATTACGATTCACAGCAAATTAGCTATATAATTGAACTTATGAAGAAGTTCGAGTTATGCTTTTCTCTATCAAACACAAAATTCATAATCCCAGAATTACTTAGACCTTCTTCCCCAGAAATTGGCTATACTTTTGCTGATGGTATTAGTATGGTTTATAAGTATGATTTTATGCCCGCGGGTATTCTACCGAGACTTACTGTTCGTTTAAAGGACTCTATTCACGAAAATAATTACTGGAAAAATGGGGTTTATATTAAATATGATGAAGCATTTGGATTAATTGAAAGCAATCAGTTTACTAAGACCATAAAGATCATTATTGACGGAAAAAAACAAGCACAATTATTAGCTGTAATCAAAAGGGAATTGGACTATATCAATGAATCACTTAACAATCCATCTCACCAAATAGAGATCATGTGTAATTGTGGTAAATGTAAGGATAGTAAAGATCCTTATATGTTCAATTATGATTATCTGATCAAAGCGAAGGAAGCAAACTTTCAAGTTGTTCAATGTCAAAAAAACCTCATGGAAGTTAGCCTAAGAAAATTAATAGGACCTTACGCAACAATTACGACCATCGTTGAAGATGAATTTAGATTCAACAGTACAGATTTGTTATATGATTTAATTGAAATTTCAGCATTATTACTGGAAAGAAAATTTCTTCCAAGATTAGAAGATTTAATTACAGATAATTTTACAGACGCTCTAAGGCTAAAAGGATATTCAGTGACAGATCAAACACGAAGTGGTCGCTCAGCTGTTCAATCTGGTGAATTGGACATAATGATTAGAAATTCTCGGAATATGCCAGTTGCTATTCTTGAGGCATTTCGATTGGACTCTTTTGGCCCAGGTAACAGGTCAATAATTGAGCACTTGAACAAGCTTCTTCTTGATTATGACACAAATGGATTGCCAACTCACTTTATGTTAGTTTATTGTCAATCAGATAATTTCAACAAATCTTGGGTAGCATACCAGGATTACATTGGAAAACTTACCAATCATCATCTTTATGATCATCGCATTGAGATGATGTCATTTTCAGTAAAAAATGAATACACTAAACGTTCCAACATCAAAATACTGAGTACTCAACATTCTAAAGGAAATAGCTTTAAGGAAGTTTATCACCTTTTCATTAATATGTCTAAGTGAACTAAGTCTATCAACTCCTAAGAGTATACCCAAGAGCTCTATTAAAAAGAATAGATATATTATTGTTTACATGTCGTGGCATCCAGACCAAAGGATTGATAGAGCGGTGCCTGTAAATCAATTTTAGATATAGGATCAGGCGAGTTTATAAAGAAAAACTAGAAGTAAAATATAACTAAATGGGACTAACAATACCAACTGAGACACATAAGGGACCTTGGATTTTAAAACATAGTGACTTTGAAGATTTAGAGACTGTAATTATTGAGGTTGAAAAATATCTAAAGGAATCATTAGAACTTGAAATAATACAAACTGTTGAAGTAGAAAACACAAAAGACACTCTATCTGAAAGGGAGACGCAGGAAAAAAAACAAGAGATAAGTGAACGATGGTCTTTCAGTAAAAAAGAAAAGAAATTTACGTTAGTATCATCAGACGGAAAGCGTCTTCTGGGAAAATCGATTAGGGAGATATTGAAAGATCCATCACTTCCTTCGTTTAATCCGAAGCAATTTCATGTATTGCTGGAATACGGAAGCGGTAATACTGTTAGATTGGAAATTCCCTCAAACGACAAAGAAGAATTAAAGTTAGATATTAGTTGTTTCGATCTTAGTAAAAGCAACGATATAAGACTTGACTTCAATACTTGGATAAGTAAAGTCAAACCAGGAAGGAGATTACGGATATGGAATAGATACGGAGAATTGTTTTTCTTTCTTCTTCTTATACCAATGTTCATATTTGCTTTTAACGCATTTAAAACAGATTATTCCACATACGACTCCATTATAAGAGAAGAGACTAAAGAACTTTTACACAACGGGATTGATGATAGAAATATTAATCAGGCATTGGAGTTGTTAATGAAACAACAAACAAACTATGTTCCAGATGACTTTGTCCCTCGAAAGATAAAAAATAGCTCAACAGATTTGATGTGGTTTGGTATTACTGCTTTCCTTTTGATTGTTATGTTATTGCGACCGTTTACCACTTTGGGATTAGGAAGAAACAAATGGAAGATAGATTTTTATAAAGGGTGGATTTTCCTAGTAACAGTTACAGTTCCTTCGGCAATAATTGCTGCCATTTGGGATTATATTCGACTTAATACTCATTTATGATCAATAAAACAGGGTGAATCTTAATGAGGGATAAAGCAACTAAATGAAATCGATAATTATTCTTATCTAAATTCTTATCCTTTAAGAAATAAAAAAAGCTAGAGCTGAGCTTGCGCTCAATACTCTAGCTTTATTCCGTGGTCCCACTTGGGATCGAACCAAGCACCTACTGATTATGAGTCAGTTGCTCTAACCGACTGAGCTATAGGACCTTTAATTTCATTTGAGTTGGTCAGTTGCTCTAATCCGCCGTGGCGGAAGCTATAGGACCAATTTCAAACCTTATTCAGGACTGAAATTACAGGTTGCAAATATAGTATTTCCTTTGAAAAACGGAGAGATTCGAACTTTTTTTGTTCTGCTTTACTAATTATTTTCTAGATAGTCATCTGCGTTCATCCGTGCCCGTCTGCGGGAAAATCATATATTCGCTTCATGGAACAGCAACTCATCGATTACTTCAATTCCATCACTCCGCTAACGAAGGAGGAAGCAGGCGCTATTGCTGAAACAATGAACATTCAAACGTTTCCGAAAGGACACATTCTTCTTCGTCAGGGTGAAATTTCGTACGAAGCCTATTTTGTTCTGAAAGGTTGTGTACGACAATATTATCTTGCCGAAGGGGAAGATCGAACGGTGAATTTCTTTTCCGAAAATCAGTGGGTAATTTCCATGACCAGTTTTGCAGGACAACAACCGTCGAACCATTTCATGGAATGTTGTGAAGAATCCTTTCTGGTAGTTGGAAACAGAGAAAAGGAAGAAGATTTGTACCGCAATTTCCCCAGATTGGAAACGATTTCCAGAAAAGTGATGGAGCGTGTTTTCGCAGAACAACAGGAATTGACTGGTGCTTATTTCACGGATTCACCAGAGCAGCGCTACCTGAAACTAAGGGATAGCCGACCAGACTTGATTCAACGTTTACCCCAGTATTTAGTCGCAAGTTATATCGGAATTCAACCGGAATCTTTGAGTAGAATCAGAAAACGATTGGCTGGAAAATAAGTTTAGCTTCGGTCATCGAGTCCCGTGCTTACGGGAAGATACCGATCTCAAGAACCACATTTCCACGTTTGTGTCCCGCTTCCACATACTTATGCGCTTCACGAATTTCATCCAGCGAATATGAACGATCAATTAATGGCGTTAAGCTTTCAGATTTCAACAATTGTGCAATAAGTTCAATATCTTCTTTTTTCATTTTGATCATTCCACTCAGCACTTTATGCTTCGAAAAAAGCTGATGAAAAGCACCTTTCAAAATAGTCCCAAAATCTGCAGCACCAAGAATGAGTTTACCTTCTTGTTTCAACAGTTTTTTGCAAATGGAATAATCCAGTTTATTAACTGCTTCGTAAACCACGTCAAATTGTCCTTCAAACTGTTTCCAATTCACCGTTTTGTAATTCAACACAGCATCAGCACCAAGCGATTTAACAGCATCCGCATTTCCAGCTCCACAAACGGCTGTAACTTCAGCTCCAAAGTATTTCGACAATTGAACAGCTGCACTTCCAACGGAACCTGATGCACCATAAATAAGTACTTTATCTCCTTTCTTTATGTTGGTTTTTCTCAAGAAATCATAAGCAGTAGTCGTTCCAAAAACGGCTGAGGATGCGCTTTCAAACGTTACATTTTCAGGTTTTATAGCCATCAAAGCGTTTTCATTCATTACCAGGAACTGCGCATAAGTTCCGAAACGTAATTCGGATGTTCCAAACACTTCATCCCCTACTTTCCAGCTTCTTACTTCATTTCCCAGTTTAACAACTCTACCGGAAAACGTTCCTCCTAAAATTGGTTGTTTGGGTTTTGTCAGCCCGAAGAACAAGCGAACTGCCCACGGATCTGCTTTTCGAATTCGAATATCTCCGGAATTCACGTTACTGCACACCAACTCAATTAAAACTTCATTTTCTCCAATAATCGGTTGTGGAACTTCTTCCAGATTCAATACTTCTGGTCCGCCATAACGATAACAACAAACTGCTTTCATATAAAATGTTCAATAAGATCAAAAAGTCAAAGAGTTCAACTGCATCAACTTTTGTAATTAATAATTGAGACAAAATTAGAGTACCGTAAATGCCGATTCATTGACTTGGGTTAAGAAATGATTTCGCTCTTTCATTACATTTTTATCTGCTCTTGAAACAAGTCTCTTTTCCCAGCGAAAAGAAAGTTTCAGCTTTGCCAAAAATTGATCGATGACACAGTTATTCAGACGAATTGGATTTGTTACACTGACACTTATTTTCGCTTTTCAGGGAAATGCTCAGACCACAGAAAACGCTTCTAAAATTGCATTTAATCCATACGACGGAACAATTGTAATGGGTTATGTAGATAATGGAGCTTATCTCAATTTCACTGGACCGAACATCAGTTTCTCAAAAGGGAAATCAAAAGTGATGCTGGGAATGCTTCCGTCTTTGCGATACAAAGAAGATCATTCTGTAATTAAGAATGCGCCTATCACCCCAAATCTGGGAGTAGGTTTGACCTTTTGTTATAAGAAAGCGGCAATACAAATTCCGTTGTACTATAATTCAAAAACGAGTACAGCAAACGGATTTTGGACTCTTGGAGTTGGTTTGGGTTTTCGCTTCAAATAATACCTCATTCAAGAATTTAAAGATCAATTTAAAAAATCACCGCAAAGAAAGAAGAGCGCAAAGAATTACATGCGCCGTAGACGTATACAATTCATAATCTATATTTAAAAAAAATCAGCGCATTTCCACCTGAGTCTCACTGTCGAAAGGACCATCAACAGGTTCCCAAAGTTCAATTCTGTTTCCTTCAGGATCTTCGATGTGTAAGAATTTCCCGAAATCGTATTCCTGAATTCTCGCTGCAGGCGCGCTCGCCCTCCAGCGCGGTCAGCCCGGCCGCCGCCGTGGCCATCAGGTCGCGCAGGAACCGTCCGCGCGATTCCGGCGGCAGCTTGCGCAGCGCGTGGGTCACCACGTCGGCGATGGCCGGGGTCATCGGGGCCACACGAGCGGCAGGCAGACCGCGATCTTGTCACCCCCGATCCGGCGTTCGGAGAAGGCGCAGAACCCGCCCTGCTCCATCACCGCCCTGACGTGACCGTCGTGACGGGCGAACTTGGGAAGCTGCAGGTCGCCGGCGCCCCGCGAGGCCCGGGCGCGGAAGCCGGCCTCCAGCCGCCGAGCCTGACCGTTCGGCAGGCCGAGTTCGACTTGCGCCCGCCGAGCCGGCGTCCCCGTTTGTCGTAAGGCCGCGTAATCCTGACCAGACCGAGGCAGTGGGGGAAGTGTGATGTGCGTTTCGTGTCCCATG
>CAMLET010000119.1 GCA_946479125.1 uncultured Flavobacteriales bacterium | reverse complement strand
ATTACTTTCCTTTACCACGGTTACGGATTGGCTATTCGTTCTTACATTTCAGGTTACGCACCATGGAGTGATGGTTATGAAGCCTTGGTTTTCATTGCCTGGGTTGTAGTACTTCTTGCTTTGATTTTGATGAGAAAAATTCCGGTTATTCTTCCATTGGCAGCATTATTGGCTGGAAGTATCATCATGGTTACAGAATTGGAGTTGTTGGATCCACAAATTACACCGTTGGCACCTGTATTGAAAAGTTACTGGTTAAAAGTGCACGTAGCTGTAATTACCTCGTCATACGCGTTCCTTGGTTTAGCTTGTATTCTTGGTTTAACGAACATTATTCTTTTCCTTGTTCGTAACATGAGAAATGCGAAGGAAGTGAACAAAGACATTAGCGACTTAACTCACGCTGCCGAAATTTTAATGATGATCGGAACATTCATGCTGACCATTGGAACTTTCCTTGGTGGAATCTGGGCCAATGAATCGTGGGGAAGATATTGGGGTTGGGACCCGAAAGAAACATGGGCTTTAGCTTCGGTTTTGGTTTATGCCATTATTTTACATTTCCGTTTCATTCCGGGCTTGAAAAGTAAATATGCGTTCAACGTTGCAAGTTTCTTCGGTTATGCGGCAATCATGTTTACGTTCTTTGGTGTAAACTTCATTCTAGTTGGTTTACACTCTTATGCTCAGGGTGATGGAGCTGTAAGTTTGCCTTCGTATATTTATGTAATGTTCGTACTGTTTATTGCATTGGCAGTTTGGGCTGGAATCAAAAGCACTATCTACAACCGTAAAATGAAAGAATTGCTATGAGATTAGAAGATATTCAAATCAAATCGCTTGAAGGTGAGACCATAGATTGGTCTAAGTTCAAAGGAAAGAAACTGCTTTTTGTGAATGTAGCTTCTGAATGTGGATTTACACCGCAGTATGCAGAATTACAAGGTCTTTACGAAGAATTTGGTGCTGACAATTTTGAAGTGATTGGAGTTCCATGTAACGATTTCGGAGCGCAGGAACCGGGTTCGGCTGAACAAATTGGTGAATTTTGTACGAAGCGTTACGGAGTTACATTTCCATTAACTGAGAAAATCACTATTCTCGGAGATCAAAAACATCCGTTGTATCAGTTCTTAACTGCAATTGATGGAAACGAGGTAGAGTGGAACTTTCAAAAGTATTTGGTGGACGAAAATGGTGAAGTGGTGAAAGTTTTGCTTTCAGGTGTATCTCCGTTTGACGATGAAATTGTAAATTGGTTAGAAAAGTAAATCATCTCGACTACGCTCGATGACCTGTTTAGAAAAGGTGACTGAGCGGAGTCGAAGGCAACTTTTGAAATATTATGGTTGATATTCTTGCAATAGGCGCGCATCCCGACGATGTAGAACTTTCAGCAGCTGGAACGCTATTGAAACATAAAGCAATGGGTTATTCTACAGCAATTGTGGACTTAACACAGGGTGAATTGGGCTCAAGAGGAACAGCAGAAACACGTAAGGAAGAAGCTGCTGCTGCTGCGAAGATATTGGGATTATCAGATCGTGTAAATCTGAGAATGGCCGACGGATTCTTCACCCATTCTGAAGATAATTTGCGTTTGATCATCGAGCAAATTCGAAGATTTAAACCAGAAATAGTATTGTTGAATGCCGTTTCAGACCGTCACCCGGATCATGGAAAAGGAAGTAAACTGGCTTCTGAAGCTTGTTTTTTAGCTGGACTAAGAAAAGTGAAAACCTTTTGGGAAGGGCAGGAGCAAGAAGCACATCGACCGAAATTTGTATACCACTACATTCAGGATCGTTTGTTGAAGGCCGATTTTGCAATTGATGTCACTGATTTTGTGGAGCAGAAATTTGAATCTATAAAAGCTTACAAGACACAGTTCTGGGATCCGGATTCAAAAGAGCCGAAAACGCCTATTTCTGGCGAGGAATTTTTTGAGTTTCTTCGTGGTCGTATGGCCGAATTCGGAAGAAGTATCGGAACAAAATACGCTGAAGGTTATACAGTAGAAAGACTTCCGGGTGTTAGCTCATTGTTTGATTTGAAGTAATAATTAGCCACGAATTGAATCAACGATCGGTCATTGATCGGAGTCGAGATGTAGAGCTTTTCTCGCTGTTTCTAATGTCTCTTCAAACTTCGCTTTCAATTCAGCATCTTTAATTCCATTATCGAAGTTCTCTCCGAATTTTGGCAGACTGAAATGTGCAATAATATTTGCAGCATGTTTAGGAAAACGAGTTAGTGCTAATTGCATGGAGTTTCCACCTCCAAATCCTCCAGGAGAAGTAGAAAGCAATAGCACTGGCTTATTTTGAAATACATCATTTTGCACACGTGATGTCCAATCCAAAATGTTCTTGAAAGCCGCTGAATAAGCTCCGTTATGCTCTGTCATTGAAATCACTAAAAGATCAGCTTCTCCAATGACATCTAAAAATTCATTTGCTTCTTCCGGATAACCATCTGCCTCTTCGCGATCTACCGAAAATATTGGCATTTCAAAATCGTTTAGGTCCAGGATCTGAACATCATCTCCCATTTGAAGAGCGGCATAATGCGCAAACTGTTTGTTAATCGATTTCGAACTTGTACTGGCACCAAAGGCAATGATTTTCATATTTCAAGAATTTGAACGAAGATAAGGAATATGGTTGTCCTTCTCGATACTTTTCTCCACTTCGTTTCGAAAAACTCGAAGTGACGACTTTTCAAGTGAAATTGGAGGGTCCGTTTCGTCAGTTCGAGTGTCTCGACCGCAACGTAGTGAAGTGTTGAGATGTATCGAGAACAGAAACGGTGAGCCCAATCGAATGAACTCACCGTTACGGTATTTTTAGAAGAGCGATTATTTAATCACGCTCAGTTTTACTGTTTTAGAAGTACCAGCTGTATGAACAACTGCGTAGTACATTCCTTGTGCAAATTCTGCAGTGTTCAATGTGAATTGGTGTGTACCAACTTCAGCGAATTGAGTTGCAACTGTTTGCATAATTTGTCCGTTAGCGTTCATCACGATAACTTCGATTTCACCAGCGTTAGCCAATTCAACTTCTAAAGTTGCATCTGCAGATGTTGGGTTAGGGAAGATGTTCAATCCGCTAACAGCGTTGATCTCATCCAATCCAACTGTAATTGCAACTACGAATGTTGTATCATCTGAACAGTTTCCGTTTGTAGCTGTTAATGTTACAGTGTAAGAAGCACTTACTGCATAAGCATGAACCGGGTTCGTTGCAGAAGATGTAGTGAAGTCACCGAAATCCCAAGAGTAAGTTGTTGCATCAGTTGAGTTGTTAGAGAAAGTTACAACTGTTCCGTTTACGTTTGGAGCATTAACTCCTGCAAGCGGTTGTGTATTTACTACAACAATTGAATTTCCTGATTGTCCAACTCCGTCACAAGCATCTGTATTAGTTGTTGTTACAAAGTAAGTACCAGCCGTAGAAACTGTAATCGATTGAGTTGTTTCACCGTTTGGAGACCAAGAGTAAGAATCAGAAGTAGATGCTGTTAAAGTAACTTCTTCTCCTTCACAAAGCTGAAGAGATCCGTTAGCCTGAACTGTTGGAACCGGTGCGTTAGAAACGTTTACAGAAATTGGTGATGAAGTTGCTTCACAACCGTTAGCATCTGTAATTGTTACTGTGTAGTTTCCTGTAGTATTTACAGTAATTGATTGGTTAACTGAACCACCTGTCCAAGAATAAGAAGTTGCAGCAGAAGATGTCAACATTACTGATCCTCCTGTACAGAAAGAAGTTGGTCCGTTTGGAGTAATTGATGGAGCAGCTGGCAATGCGTTAACTGTAACAGTAATCATTGTTCTTGGTCCTTCAAATCCTTGTCCGTTAGACTGTGCAACGTAGTAGTTAAATGTTCCGGCAGAAGCAGTTGAAGGAGTTGGAGCTGTTGCAGTTCCTGAACCTCCAGTTGCTACGGTGTACCATAACAATGAGTTTCCGTTGATAGCTGTTGCACTCAATTGAGCAGCTGTTTCGTTCAAACAGTAATCATAAGTTGCTGTTGCAGCAGGTGCTGTAAGAACGTTCGGTAAAATGTAAGCATCGTTAAATGCATAGTTAGAAAGTGCAGGAGAAGCTCCGGCAGGACGGTAATCTGGTGCTAAGTAATCGTAAGGAGTTACCAGGATTCCAGCTGTAGAAGCGATTGAATCATTTCCGTGAGTTCCGAAGAAAGACCAGATGTTGAAAGTACTTCCAGAGTTACGCTCACAAGCTTTTCCAGTAGACATTCCAGCTACGATATTGTTTTCGTAGTTCAACAAGTTGTTTGTTGCATTGTTTTCTGCTGCAGCTGCATCAATGTGCAATCCACGTTGGAAGTCCATGAAGATTGTATTGTAGATACTAGTTGCAGTATTTCTACGTAAACGAGCTCCTCTTCTGTACCCACTTGCAATTGTTGCAGCTGTATTTCCACGGAATGGTCCGATTGCAGTGATGTTAGAGAAAATAGGTGAAGTTTGAGGTGTTGCAGCAGATCCTGTTGCGTCGTTATCAGATTCAAAACCTTCTGAAGTAGAAATTGAAGGGTTATCAGCGATGTTCGGGTCACGAACGATCAATCCGAATTGAACCATTCCACGGAATCCGAAATCTGTATCAAAATCGTCATCTAAGTTTCTGTAAGAAACAAGGTAACGAGCGTTTACTTTTCCACCAAACCACTCAAAAGCATCATCATTAGAGAATGAAACCTGAATGTGGTTTAACGTTGTACCTGCTCCAACAGAACCTAAAGTAAGACCGTTGATCTCTTTATCTGTTTGGTAAACATAACCAGGGAATTCGATACGAACGTAGCTCATTGAACCTGAGTTATCGTTATCGTCAGGATTTGCACCACCACCAAATTGAGTATCAGCATTTGGAGCGATACCTTCGATGTTTGCAATACCACTTGGCTGATTGTTAGCAGCTCTTCCTAATAGGATAATTCCTCCCCAGTCTCCAGCAGCTCTTGCTCCCGGTGCTTGGTTAGATGTAAATACGATTGGATTGTTAACTGTTCCGTTAGCAACCAATTGTGAACCTTGCGTAATGAACAAACCTGATCCTGGAGTTGCTTTATCTCCCATGATGATTGTTCCTGGCTGAATAGTTAATGTAGCTCCATTCTTTACATAAATCTGTCCTTGTAGCAAGTATACGTTGTTTGCTGTCCAGGTAGTATTGTTTGTAATGTTTGTAGTTACGTTTACGTTTGAAGTACCGTAAGCTGTGTTTTGCGGATCCCAGTTGGTCCATCCATCAGTCCACATTGCTGTTGGCGCTGGTGCGAATGCCCCTCTGTATGAGGTAGGCGCGAAGAATGATTGACTTGTAGCTATTCCGCTTAACGCTAAGAACAAAGCTGACATGTAGATTTTTTTCATCGTTTAATTTCTTACTTTTTTAATCGATACAAATCTCAGGTCTGAACCTTTACTTAGCCTGTCTTTTAGGTTACCCTTTAAGTAAATCTATGTTAAGAGGAGGTTATGAAGTTGAATTCTATGTGATGGAAATCGGTTTATAAAAACACATAGTCACATAGAAGAAACATAGAGCATATAGTTGAAATGTAAAGTGCAAATCTTTGAGGTTTAACATCGCTGCATATTCAAAAAATCTATGTGACTATGTGCACAGCTATGTTTTCTATGTGTTTAACAAAAAATCCCGACCTCCATAAAGGAAACCGGGACTTCTATGTTTGATGTAATAATTACAATTTAAATGTGATTCCCAAAGAAATTGTTCTTCCGAAATTTGTTCTCCAAACTTCATCATCAACTCCGCTTTGGTAACCAGTTCTGTTGTTCTTGTCTCCTAAGAAAACAGCGTTTGTTGCAGCACGAACTCCTTTAACCTCTTCAGTACTTACATTGTTTTGGTAGTAAAGTTGGTCTTGCGCAAGGATGTTTTGAACATTGAATTTCAACTCCGCTTTTGGAGATTTAGCACCGTTTGGTTTCCAGAATCCGTAAGTGAATTGGAAGTCAAGGAATGTTCTTGCTTGTTCCCAAAGATCCGGCTCGTTTGTATTTCCAACGATTGAAATACGATTTCCAACGCGGTTCAAGTATAATGTTGATGTCCAAATTTTCTCAGGATGTGTATACGTAATACCTGCGTTTACGATGTAAGGCGATTGTCCTTGAAGTGGACGAGAACTTGAAGCCGAACCAACGATGTCAGAAACGTCTACTTTTGAACGAATCACCGCTCCGTTTGCGAAGATCAATAGATTATTGAAAACTGAAGCTGAATCTACTTTGAAAATGTTTCCAATTACCATTCTTCCTTCAACCTCCATTCCATAACTGAATGCCGTTGGAACGTTTTTGTAAGAGATCTCTCCTGTAACATCAACACGACTTACTTGCTCGATCGGGTTTTCGAAGTGCTTGAAGAAAGCAGAAACAGAGAACATTTGACCACGTCCAGGGAAACGCTCATAACGCAAATCAAGGTTATTGATCTTTGCACGTTGTAAGCTGTCGTTACCTGAAACTACAAGGTTTGTTGTAAAATCGTAGAAAGCAAATGGTGCCAACTCACGGTATTCAGGACGATTGATCGTTTGAGAAAATGCGAAGCGGAAACTTGCTGTATCATTTAGGCTGTAAATAGCATTCAATGAAGGTAAGATGTCCAATTTCGTAGTATTGATTTCTAATGCTGTGTTGTTATCGCGATTTGCATGCAACTTTTGTTCAAAGTATTCTGCTCTTGCACCATAAACCAAAGTTAGATTACCGAAAGTGTTGTCAGCCATTACATAACCAGCACTTAAGTTTGATTCAGCAGTGTATGCATCAGAGAATTTTGTTCCGTCTGTCAATTTGAAACCACCAACACCAACATTTCCATTCGCTGAAGAAGGAGCTTCAAGCAATCCCATGTTTTCAGGAGCGTAAATTTGATCTTCAGGTAAGTATAAAAGTGACTCTTTGAAGTTTACATTTCCACCAACAATTCCATATTTAGTGTATCCTAATTGACGTGCAGTAAATGTTCTGTTTCTCATTTGGCTATACAAACCTAATTTCAAAGTTGTTTTGATCTTTGGGTTTCTTTCGTCGAATGTGTAAGATATATCTAAGCGATTGTTGAATGAATGCTCTTTGTTTTCAGAGTAGAACATTCCTCCTGAATAGTTTGGACCAACACTTGAGTATGACATGTTTGCAACGTACATAGTATCAAGCGGATTTGGATCTGTTGGATCGTTGATGTATTTTGAACGTGTATAGATCGTTCTTCTCAAACTTGGAATGGTACGATTTACATTACTGTATCCTGTTAACCAGTTCAATTTCAATTTTTCGTTCAAATGGTGTGAACCAGTCAACTGACCTGAATAAACCTTGTTACTTGTAAACCAACGTGCGTTTGATCTTAATAACGAAGGATTTGTTTCCAATGGATTGATCTCTCCGGTTCTTGCAATCAATTTATCGTCAGAGTTAATAGAGTAGATGTTCTTGAAACTGATTTCGTTTCTATCGTTCAATTTGATAGCGAAGTTTGCCAAACCACCTGCAAGAACTTGTTCTCCGTTATTGTGATCTAAATATTCGTAATCCAACTGTGATGCTGCTCCATCTGCTCCGTTCGTATATCCTTTACGGATAGTTTCGTTGTAGTTGAATTTACGTGAGTAAGTTAAAGCAGTTGTAATTCCAATTTCTTTTCCTGCAATACTGTCAACATAACCACTTGAAAACTGGAAACTGTAATTTGGTGAGAATTTACTGTTGATCAAAGCCCATGAAGTTGAGAATTGCTGAGAAAGACTTGCTTGCTCATTAATTGTAATAGGGTAAGATCCGTAAGCAGGAATAGCTGTTGACATAGCGCGAGCACCGTTATCAACTCCAATCCAATCCAGTTTACCACCTTCATAAGATGTTCTTGGTTTGAATGTAGTAATGGTATTATAACTTCCACCTGCAGAAAGTGTCAGGTAGTTTTTGTCAGGAATTGACTTTGTATTGATTTGGATAATTCCTCCGGCAAATTCTCCTGGCATTTCAGGAGTAGCTGTTTTTGAAATCATCATATTGTCTAACATGTTCGATGGGAACATATCAAAAGCAAATGCTTTTCTGTCTGATTCTGTACTTGGAAGCGGAGCTCCATTTAAGAAAGCTGCATTGTAACGATCGTTCAATCCGCGAATAACTACGAATTTACCGTCCTGAATACTAGCACCACTTGACATTT
>CAMLET010000118.1 GCA_946479125.1 uncultured Flavobacteriales bacterium | reverse complement strand
CAAATATGACCGTTGGGAGAACTATTTGCGCAAACAATTTCATTATCTAAAGTCTTAGTTAGTAATCCATTACGACTACCCAGGAAAACGGAGTTACGCGTAGTAATACATAAATTGTTTTTTGCTAAAAATGCGATACACTTTCCAACTGCATTCAATTTATCACACACGCTCTTACCCCAAATCGGAACTTTCTGTACTCCAGAACTCAACAATTTTGATTGACACCATTCGTAACGAAAAGACACCTGAAACGGATCCGTTTTCGGACTGTGTTTCTTAAAAAGAAAGTACTGTGCTTTCTTTCGTTTCTGAGGTTTTTCATTTTTAAGTGATCTTACTTTATACTCGGTTGACTTGATTGAATATGAATGAGTACCTGTAGAAATCCATATCACCTGATTGTCATCGATCATCAAATTAAGAACATACTGACTCTTCGCATTGATATCCTTCCTGACTTCTTCGATCTTCTTTCCTGTTATGCGGAATGCATCATTTCCATTTACTCTGTAGAATTCATTTTTGGAATTTGCAAAATACATTACCCCAGATGGAGATTCAGCAACCGCGTATACAGCGCTTTTTTTTGCAGGAAGATTGGTACAAACTGAAGTGAACTTTGAACCATTGTACTTTGCTATCCCAAACTCCGTAAACATCCAAATAAACCCCTTTCTATCCTGATGAAGATTATAGACCTCAGAAGCAGGCAAACCTCTTTTTACACCAATATTTTCAAAGATCAAACGTTGAGAATATCCGGCTGCATTAAATATCAAAAGACAGAAAAAAAGTAATTTCAAATTCATCCTTTAATATTTTTCATTGAGTTTATCAAGCATATCTTTAGGTAAAATAATATTGATCCTTGTTCCTGATGCAAGTCCGTCTTCAAACAAGTCAATAATTTCTATTTTTCCTCCAGTTGTTTGATACAATTGGTTCATACTTTCAATTCTATTCGCAATCAATTCTGTACCTTTTGACTGCCTATCGCTGGTGGTTTTCCGTTGAAAATCGCGCCCTACACCATTATCGATTATAGACAAAACCAAATTCTCCACTTCAAAAAAGATCTTTAGCTTCAGTATTGCTGATTCATGATTGCTCAGCGGCAATAACCCGTGCCAAATTGCATTTTCTACGAAAGGTTGAGTAACCAATGTAGGAATCATGGTTTCTTCCAAATCTACATCCTGATCTACCTCAACTTCAAATCTAAACTTATTGCTAAAGCGAAGCTGCTCCAATTCAACGTATAATTCAATTAATCCCAATTCGCTTTTCAACGTAGCGTATGATTTACTTGAATAATCCAACAACGATCGAAGCAGTAAACTGAATTTTGCCAGATAGAGATTTGCACTGTCCACTTCGTTCTGAAGAATGAGATTTTGAATTGCGACCAATGAATTGGACATAAAATGTGGATTGATCTGAGATTTCAACGCTGTTAATCTGTACTCAACCAACTGGCGTTCAATTTCTTCTCGAGCCAAACGCAATTTATTTCTTCGGCGAACAAACAAAGAGAAAATCAAAAGCGTTAAACCAGTAAACATCAGCAACAATAAGATCCAAAACACTCTGGTTTGCCAAAATGCAGGATGAATTGAAAAAGCAATTTGATGTTTCAAGCGCTGACTATCTCCAAAAAGCATTTTTGGGTAAACTTCCAGTTTATATTCACCGGGCTCTAGATTTTGCAAATAAAGCTGATCGCCAATAACAGTTCCGGATAATTTGGTTGGACCAGTTAATTTAAATTCAAGTGTATTCGAATGTTTCTGAAAGTCAAGCAAATCATAATTGAAGTAAAGACTGTTCTGGTAATGTTTAAGTGCTCGTGATTTTAATAACAACGGATATCCTTGTTTACTTTTCACCGACGAGAGATAAAACTTGTACTTTCTATCCGCGAATAACTGTTTATTATCAATAATGGTTAATCCCTTCTTAGTACCGATGTATAGTTTATTCTTATACTCCTTCATAGAAAGTGTCTCTTCATTTAAAATCAATTTCCAAAGCCGCTTATCATTGATGTTTTCCTTCTTAGCAGCAAAAGCGCCCTGATTTGTTGACAATAATACAAGACCACTTTTGGTGAAATTGATACTATACACAATGTTTACTGGTAGATTCACATAATGCACCAGAATATTCTTTTTGTTCAGGCAATAAACACCGTCACCCTTAGTTGAGAACCAAACATTTTTCTTTTGATCGACAACAATATTGGAAATATTCTTGTCCTTTAATTGTGACAAACAGTTTGGATAACTGAATTTATTATCCTTCATCAACAAAACACCATTGGTTGTTGACATATAATACTCACCTGGACGACGTTCAGTAAGATGTCTGTTTTTGCTATTAAAATGGAGTCTTTTAAGCCCGAAGCTTCTAACATTGTAAAGATCAATACGACTTGGGGAAAGCACGAGCAAATGATCTTTGTCGTAGTTGGTCATTCCGTAAATGGTGGCTCCAATTCTGGTACTTGGATTGTGATAAGTAAATTTATTATTCTTAATAATTCCAATAAACGATTTAGTGGCAACGTAGACTTTACCCTGATGAAGGTAAATTTGCAAGGGGGAAAGCATTCCTTTTGGTGTTTCAATTTTTTTCAGACCGGTATTATCCTGTACAAAAAGTTTCCCCTGAGAAGTTCCTATAAAAAGTTTTCCGTTCATCTCCTGAATCATAGAAATTTCTTCAGCCAATTCATTTGAAGATGTAAAAGATCTTTTATTTATGTTATCACAATGATAAATTCCTTTTCCAATAGTACTCACCCAAATACCCGACTGATTATCAAAAAGAACATCTGAGACAATCTCACCTTCGAAATAACGGTTGAGCACGTTCAAATCCTTATCCAACTCCATCAAACCCAGTGTATTCAAACATAGCCAAATATGACCATTAGGAGAAATTCTTACCTTAATTGTGAAGACGTTTGTTTTCAAAAATTTCTTTTTCCCTTTCTTGTCAGAGTAACCAATACCATCCCCTTCAACAATGTAAGATCGATCAGCGAGTTCGAAATACATTAGCCTTGAGTTGGAAATCTGTCCATTTATATGGAGCGGAAAGAATTTACCTGAATTGAATAATATTCTTCCTGATATCTTCTCTGGACTTCCATTGATGAAATCCTTCACTATCGCGGCTCTTTTAGTTTTGCTTTTCTTGCCCTGGTCAAAAGGTAAGTTCCTCACCTGAAGTTTCTGGTTGGGAATCTTAAAACTTTTCGAAAAAGTTGTTAACCACAAATCACCTTTATCAGTAAAAAAGGCCTCATTGACATTCATTCCATAGTAAGCAATATCAGCCGCTATCTTTTCAAGTCCTCTAATCTTATATGCTCGGTCATTGTAGATTCTGTATACCTCGGCTTTAGAGTTAACAACATACATATTGCCGTTTTCCGATTCAACAACAGCGTAAACAGCACATTTCTTTACGGGTAAATTCTTACAAACAGGAACAAAAGATCTTCCATTGTACTTAACAATTCCGTACTCCGTAAAAATCCATAGATAACCCTTTTTATCTTGATGAAGGTTATAAACCTCAGACGCTGGCAACCCATTTCGCACACCAATATTCTCAAAACTGATCTTTTGAGCATGTGATATAGAACAAATAAGCGAGCATAAAGCTAGTAAGACACAACGCAAACGCATATCTAAAGATAATCTTTTCATATCGCGGAAAATGAGCGCGTGCAAAAAAGTTATCCAGCGGTAAAACGATTCAGTAAAGAATAACTGACCTTTGTATCGTTCCCGAAAGGAAATACGAATCGCCACCTGGATTCAGTGTTTTAAACTGAGAACTTTAGTATAGATATAAATACCTGTACTACCTAAATCGAATTTTGACCCTCTAACCACCGGTCAAAAACTTTAGTTAAAAGACGAAAGTTCGGAGTTACGGGCTTTCGTTTTTCATTTCTATCAATAAAGGCTATCTTTGTACCCGCATTTACCAACACAAAGGTCAGTTTCAATCATATGCAGCAATTTAAAAAAGTAGCGTTTTATACCCTTGGATGTAAACTCAATTTTTCTGAGACATCTACCATTACGCGCCTATTTGAAAATGCAGGATTCGCTAAGGTGGATTTTGAAGAGACACCCGACGTTCTGGTAATTAATACCTGCTCCGTAACTGAAAATGCTGATAAAAAGTGTAAGCAATTGGTTCGACGCGCACTGAAGATCAATCCTGAAGTTTACGTTGCCATTATTGGTTGCTACGCACAATTGAAACCGGAAGAAATTGCTTCTATTCCAGGAGTTTCCTTAGTACTTGGCGCAAACGAAAAATTCAACATTGTTGAGCATCTGGAAGAAAAAGCACGCTTGGACGAAAACGAAAAAGCGAAAGTTAGCTTTGAGAGCATTAAGCAAACAACCACATTTATTCCTGCATATTCCATTGGAGACAGAACACGATCTTTCCTTAAAATTCAAGATGGTTGTGACTATTTCTGTACGTTCTGTACCATTCCGTTGGCAAGAGGGAAAAGTAGAAATGCTACAATTGCTGAAACCGTTGTTGAAGCTGAAAAAATTGCCAGTTCTGAGGTAAAAGAAATTGTACTGACAGGTGTAAATATTGGTGATTTTGGACAAGGAGATGATGAGAATTTCTTTGAATTGGTAAAGGAGCTGGATAAAATTTCGGGGATCGACAGATTTAGAATATCTTCTATAGAACCGAATTTATTGAGCAACGAGATCATTGATTTCACACTCTCAAATGCAAAGTTGTTTGTTCCTCATTTCCATATTCCACTGCAGTCGGGAAGTAATCGTTTGTTAAAAGCCATGCGAAGAAAATACCTTCGTGAATTGTATGCTGATAGAGTTAATCATATCAAAAGCCTGAGACCAGATTGTTCTATTGGTGTTGATGTTATTGTTGGCTTCCCGGGTGAAACAGATGAAGAGTTCATGGAAACCGTTGATTTCTTAAAAGATTTAGACGTTTCCTACTTACACGTGTTTACTTACTCTGAAAGAGCCAATACAACAGCTGTGAAGTTAGGTAATCCTGTTCCACAAGCAACTCGTGCGGTACGAAGTAAACAATTGCATATCCTATCTGAGAAGAAAAAAAGAGCTTTTTACGAAAGTCAAATTGGAACCAAAAGAACGGTTCTTTTTGAAGCCGAAGAAAACGAAGGATATGTTTACGGATTTACTGAGAATTACGTGAAGGTGAAAGCCAAGCATACGCCAGAATTGGTAAATGCATTGAAATCTGTTCAATTGACGGAAATCGATAGAGACGGAATTGTTAAGGTTGAATTTCTGAACTAACGCAGTAAGCTTACGTGACCAACTAAGTGGTGCTGCTCTTCACTCCACAAGCTTTTGTAAGATATTTTCCAAACGTAAACACCATCCGGACAAGGTAAGCCTTTGTACGCACCATTCCATGATTTTGATTGCAAGTCGCCGGTATAGATCAATTCTCCCCAACGATTGAAGATCTCCATTTTGAATTCTCGGATATTCGCTGCAACCGCAAAGAAATCGGCATTTATGCTATTTCCATCCGGAGTAAAGGCATTTGGGACATAAATCACCGGATCGTAAATTATTCTCACATCATCAGAAGCAGAACAACCGTTTTCATCTGTATAAGTAACGGTATAGGTAAAGTTTTGGTCCGGACTTGCCAACGGATTATCACAAACCACACAACTTAAAAATTCCGCCGGTGACCAAACAAAAGGTCCGGGCGTACTTGAAGTTGCGCTCAGTTGTACTTCATCTCCTAAAAAGGCATAAACGTCAGCATTTGTCTGAATAAAAGGCTGCGGAAATAAATTCAATCGAACGGAATCTACTGCAATACAACCATACGCGTCAGTTCCTTGCACATGATAAGTTCTCGGAATAATCGATGATGTTGTAACTTCAGAATATGTTGGAGTAACGGGTGTTACACTTGGGGACCACAAATACGAAACTGCTCCCGTAGCATAAAATTCTACTGGTTCACCAGGACAAACAATAGTGTCGTTACCAGCTGTAATGGAAAGTTCAATCAGATCAATGTACATGGAATCGGTTAAGGTTCCACAAGCATTCGTGAAATCACAATAATAGTACTGTTCTGTTGCAGTAGAAATGGTAACAGTAGGAGAAGTTGTGGAGGAAATATTGGTTCCCGGACTCCACAAATAAGTTTCACCACCGCTTACCGTAACTGTTCCGCTTGTGCCATTACAATACTTGAGGGTATCAGGCATATTTGGAACCGGCGGATTAAAGAAAACCGCAATGTTTACTACTTCAGAAAGTGGACATCCGTCAACAGTTTGGCCTGAAACAGTATACTGAATTGAATTTGTTGGTGTTGAAGTTGGTGTTGCACTTGTAGGATCATCCAAATAAGTTGCCGGCGACCAAAGAATATTGACAATACCGTTTACGAATAGAGGAACATTGTTCCCCAAACAGACAGAAGTATCATTACTGGCGACCACAGAACCGCCAGATACCAAAACCTGAACCTGGACGGTATCCACTCCACAACTATCAGAAACAATACATGAAAAAAGTGTGTTTGTAGTTACGGTTGCAATCGGATTCGAGATATTTGGATTATTCAGAAACTGAGCCGGACTCCATAGATATGTAGCACCACCGTAAGCTTCCATTTGTGCCGGATCACCACTACAAACCTGAACTTCCGGGTCTACTACACCACCCTGAAAATCACCGATGTTAACAATGAAAGTAATTGAATCAGGCGCGAAACATTCGTTTGTATCGGTTACAACAAGTGTTACTTCGTACTGTCCTGGTCCGGTATACACGTGTGAGGGATTTACCAAATTCGACTCTGTTCCGTCTCCAAAATCCCAATGAAAGGCATTTCCATTTGCACTGTTATTATTGAAAATAACGGGATCAGGTAAACAAACTAAAGGATCGGGAGTTGCCACAACCGCTTCAGTAGTACTCAACTCAAACTTAAACACAGCTAGATTACAGTTCCAACTTGGGTTTGTTGGTGACCAAACACCAGGCGTAGTACTAAATCCATTATCAACACTTCCACAGGCACCACAAACTGCGTGATAAATGTTTCCGTTTTTATCAAATCGGCTTGTACCTCCATCTACGTGATTGTAAGACGAAGATGTACCACCAATGAAAGTAGCATATTTCAGGAAAACCGCATCAGCATCCAATACTGCAAGCCAGAAATTATTTCCATTGGTTACACTTTGAAAGGCATCTGATGTAACCGGAAAACCTGAGCTGGTACTGAAATTTGCCTGCGGTGGACCAGCATCAACATTAATGAATCCACCCCAACCGGCTAAATAAATATCGTTACAATTAGAAACCAAAAACGCTGTTGGCGATAACTCTGTATGACCTGTGCCCGCGCCAATCACTGTCGTCCAAACCAATGATGTCAAATTCGGAGTGAACTTAGCTACGAACTGACCTGAATTCGGATTTCCGTAACAACCAGGCGAAACAGGAATAGTACCTTCCGTTTGACCGTAAATGTATACCTGGTCCGTGAGGTCAAGCTGAACAAAATAACTTTGATCAAATTCTGTGGTACCAAAGAATGTTCCTGTCATTAAAGCACTTGTAAGTCCATTCAGCTTTGCCACATAACCATCAGCTGTTCCGCCGTTATTTGTAAGATTTAATCCCCCCTGAAAGCCCATTGTGCTTGAGGTAGAACCACCCGTAACCAGAACATTACCGTTACTTGATGTTTGAAGACCATTCCCTGAATCGAGTCCGGATCCACCCAAATACGTACTCCAAAGCATTGTGGTTAAATTGGAGCTCATTTTGAAAATCACAGCATCTTGTCCACCGTTCAGGAAATTCTGAGAAGCATTTACCGTTGGAAAGTCTGTAGACAAAGTAGAACTGGCAACATATATCGAATTGTTCTTCCAAATAATTTCACCACGGAACGGATCGCCATAATTGGCAAAAAGTGCCCCGGTATTAATTCCATCTGTATTGGTTCCTCCAACAAAGGTTGAACCCACTAATGCAGATCCAGCCTGATTAAAATGCACAACATACATGTCGGTTCCTTGCGGAAAGCCCAATTCATTTGTAGCGATGGATGGTCCACCAGCAAAACTATTATCGAAACAACCTGATGTCATTGGAAAATCAGCTGAACTCGTTACTCCAATTGCATACAAATGATCCTGATCATCAGTCACCAAACTGTGCACCGATTCATTTCCGGT
>CAMLET010000117.1 GCA_946479125.1 uncultured Flavobacteriales bacterium | reverse complement strand
CAAAGCTTCCACTAGCGCCCACAAGAACTTCAACATCACCAAAAGACTTCAAAACTTCACCTTCCTTTTCAAACCAATCGATCAATGTTTTCTTCTCATCCTCTGTCAACGGATCTGAACATGGGAATTGCTGAATTGCTCTGGAAACGCCAATATTTAAGCTGCAGCTTTGACGTTCTTCACCTTCTTTCACGCGAATAAATTCCGTACTTCCACCTCCAATATCCATAATTAGCGAAGGTCGTTCGAAATTATAACTCCAGCTTACACCTTGATAGATTAACTCTGCTTCTTCCAAACCATCAATGATTTCAACCTCAATGGAAAAGCGTTTGTACAATTCAGCCGTGAATGAATAACCATTTTCAGCACCTCGAACTGCAGAAGTTCCAAAGCCCATCACCTCTTCCACTTTATAAGCCTTACAAACTTCAAAAAAATGTGCGAAAGCCATAAACGCCCGCTCCTGCGCCTCTTCGCTAATGGTATTTCGGGTAATTCCTCCCATACCGAGAGCAACACCTTCCTTTACGTTACAAATGACATGGAAACTCGTTGATGTAGTATCAGCGATCAGCAAATTAAATGTGTTTGTTCCCAAATCAATTATTCCAACGCGCATATTAAATCATTTCTTGGTTGCAACTTCAATTGTAAGTTAGTCTAAAAATCAGCATTAAATCTGAAACCTGCTTGACAACTTACCATAAAAATTCACAACACTATTTCATTTTTAACCAAGTGAAAATTGTACGAAGGCGAATGGAATGTCCAAACTGCAATAGTCCATTTTTATACAAACGTGCTGCAATCCAAAGCAAAACAATGGCAGAAATGATCATTATCAAAATAGATACATACAGTTGTATCACTTCTCCGGGACCAAAGCCTTGTGCCAGACGAACCATCATTGCTATTGGAGCCGTGAACGGTAAGAATGAATAAAATGTAGATGAGGGCGCTTCCGGATGAACGGCAACCGAATAACCTGCATAAATGGAAAAGAACAGAATTGCAACTAAGGGAATCAGGAATTGCTGTCCATCAGATTCTGATCCTGATACGGCACCAAGTGCTGCGAAAAAGGCTCCGTAAAACAAATATCCTAGCACGAAGAAAATAAAGAAATACGGTAAAATGATTCCAAAATCAATTCGATCGAAAACCAAAACAATGAATTCATTTGTCACCGATTGAATTCCACTTTCACCAGCTGCCGGATCAAATATGTCGACAAAAATAGATGTGCGCATTAAATACAAACCAAGCGCAATGAGACAAACCCAAAGTGCAAATTGGATAAATGCACTGATACCAATTCCTATGATTTTACCTGACAATAATTGTCGAGGTGAAACTGAAGCCAGCATGACTTCCACAATTCGATTGGTTTTTTCTTTTCCAACGGATCTTAGGATAGTCATTCCGAAAAGGAAGATGAAAACAAAAATGACACATCCGAAGAATAATCCTGCCCAAGCAAAAAGGGAATCGGTTTCCTCTTTGGGATTGAATACATTTTTGAATCCTAAGTCCAGCGGCTGCTTAATGCGTTTAAATTGACTATAGGTTAAATCCGTATATTCCTGTGCATACATTTCCTCCAATCTTCGTTCTACATGATAGCGAATGTCAATCTGCATTTTAACAGATGGCTTTTCCTTGTAAAAAACGAAACCAGATTTATTACTAAAAACACCTTCATTGATCTCAACCATTGCGTCAAAATCCTTGTAACGCGAGTCATTTGCAAAATCTTCGATCTCAATTACATCGTTCACAAAGAAATACTTCACATTCGGATCTTCCTTTGCCATGATCTTATGATCCATAATGTTTTTGTGATCGGCAATAAGCACTTTCCAATGCTGCTGATCGTTCCCGCCAATGGCAAAAAGAAAATAAAGCATTAAAAGAACGAGTGCCGGACCAAGAATGGCCATAAAAATGAATGAACGGCTTCCTAAGCGCTCAAACAATTCTCTTTTCGCTATTATCCAACTATTTTTCATTTTCTGAAGTTTTTGGTTGAACATTAGAGATAAACACATCGTGCATAGAAGGAAGAACTTCCCATGCAGCTTCAATTTTAACGTTACCCATTAATACTTTTAGTAAATCTTCGAAGGAATTGTCTCCTCTCATTTTCACTCGGGCAATAAATCGATCATCACCCAAAATTTCTTTATCGATTAACTCAAAACCTGTCCAAAGCGCATTGACGAATGAAATCATATTTCCTCTGAACTTAACAGCATATTCACCCTCTTTGGTTTTTTCCTGAAGTTCAGAAACCGTTCCTTCCAGTACTTTTCTTGATTCATGTATCAGAGCTACACGATCACAAATTTCTTCTACGGAACGCATGTTGTGCGTAGAAATCAAGATAGTTTTGCCTTTGTGCTTCATCTCAAGCAGCTCTTGCTTGATCAATTCCACATTTACCGGGTCGAAACCTGAAAAAGGTTCATCAAGAATCAACAAATCTGGTTCGTGAAGAACAGCACAAATAAATTGTACTTTTTGCGCCATCCCTTTCGAAAGCTCTTCAATACGCTGTTTTCTCCACGACTGAATTTGAAAGCGCTCCAGCCAATAGTCAAGTGCAGTATCGCAATCTTTTTTCGACATTCCACGCAAGCTTCCAAGAAAACGTGCGTGAGCTTCAACTGTCATATTTTTATACAATCCGCGTTCTTCAGGCAAATAACCAACATAGCCCAAATCGCGCTGCTGCATTAAATTTCCTTTGAAACGAACGGATCCGCTATCCTGTTCTACGATTCTATTGATGATACGAATGATAGTTGTTTTACCTGCACCATTTGGTCCAAGTAAGCCAAAGATCTCGCCTTGCTTTAAGTGAAGAGAAATATCTTCAATAGCAAGTTTCCTGTTGTATCTCTTTGTAATATTCGTTAGTTCAAGCATATTACTCGTGTTCTTCTGCTTTATGATTTGTTTCTAAAGTACCGAAAAGTTTCCCCTTCCAATTCTTCCAGCGATAGATTCTTGAAAGAATGAAAACAAATAACGGAAAAAATAAAAATGGTACAATCAGCATTTCCCATCCAACAGTTTGTTGGGCTGAAGTGTCCAAATAAAGTGCATCTGTTCTTAAAGCACTTGACTTACTAGTTACAATTAGTATGGCAAACAGGTTATTTGCGATATGGAATCCCCAGGAAAGTTCCAACCCATCATCCATTACGGCAATGAACGCTGTTAGAATTCCTGATAAAATGTAGTAAGCTAATGCAACATATCCCATCGCATCAACTTCAGGATTGTCTAAGTGTAGAACAGTAAAAATTCCGGCACTCATAAGAACCACGATTATTGGTAATCTTATGAAACGGGCAAACAACTGCATTAAAAATCCACGAATTAAGATTTCTTCGAAACCGGTTTGAATAGGTGTGATTACAATTGCTAAAGCTATTAACAGGAGAAAATCATTTAGCTCCAAGTTCCACTGATATTGGGTTGCTCCTTGCGCTAATTCTACAGAAAACAACACAACAGTAATGATAAACCAAAGCAAGAAACCAACTAAGATCCGTTTTAGATCGAGTTGAGGCCGGGTGGTAATGAACGACAAAAATGTTCTCCTATGAATAATCCGTGCAGCATAAAAGAGCAGTAAAAATCCAATTACGAACGGAATCATATTGATAACGAACTGCTGATTATTGCTAAACTGAGCCATAATGGACTCTTCCGTCACTCCTTCCTTTATTTCGCCTTTGGAAGAATAAATGAATCCGATGATCGTGATTGAAAAGGAAACCAACCCAACAAGTACGAAAATGATACTTAAAATGTACCAATACCAGGCTGGTTTCGTCTCCTTTGGTGCAAGAAAATGCTTCATATAGTAAAACTAATAAGTCTTAGAGACTTTTTACTACGAAGCAGAAAGAAAGTGAAGACAAGATTTTCTGAAGCTATTCGATGATTACACGAGTTCGAGCTACAGTTGCATCATTTTTCAATGTCAATAATTGAAAAACACCATGTGAACTATTGTTCTCAAGCGAAACTACTCTATTGTTTTTATAGGTATTTTCATTCACACTCCATTCTTTCACAATTTGACCAAGATCGTTTACCAAAACAAAAGTTAAATCACCTTTCAGTTCCTCGCCAACCTGAACATTAATTTCATTGTTTACAGACGGATTAGGAAAAACAACAATTCCCGATTCAGATTGCTTGATGTATATAATCGACAACTCGTTTCTAGTTCCATCAAGATCGGTTTGACTCAACTTATAATACGTCGATTCATGTATGTTTACCTCATCAAGAAACGTATAATCTTGTGGTGTTACCGAATTACCCTGAGATGGAATGTCTTTGAATTTTGTCCATTCAAAACCATTGGTCGACGTCTCAAGAGAAAAATAAGCATTTCTGTTTTCAGATTCTGTTGACCAGCTTAGCAAATTTCCTTCAGGTTTCTTTTCTCCCGTAAACCCAATGAATTCGACTGGAAGAACTAATAACGAACAGTTACAATCGACCACCTGATAAGGAATTCCGGGGCCTTCAATGATCACTTTTAATGAAACGCAATGCAGATTGTTTACTGCAGCCTGAGTACAACTTGGATGAGTTGTATACGTATACGCCGCTCCATCCGTATTGATAAATGGATTTGTCACAGTAACAGCCGTTCCTGATCCACCCAACTTCGGTAACGAGTAATAACCGTTTTGCTGTCCCGAATTACAGTTGATCAGGGTTTGTAAAGTATACAATTGCTGAACTGCACCCGTTAACTGAACATTGTATGAAAAGTTGACATTGTAATTGTACCCGTTTGGACAATCTGTGCTATTTACAACGATAGATTGAGGGCAAATGGCAACGCTAACCTGATAACCGGCCGTCGAAATTATTGAACATTGAGCACTTGTGTGAAACGAAATTACGGTGATTGAAAGTGCCGCAAAAAATGCTTTTAACTTCTGAGTTGATGTTGGAATCGACATGAATGAATCTGAAATTTTCCACAAAAATACGTTATTATGCATGCATTGTATTTTCGAAAACTAAACTTTTAGGAACTTTTCACATTTATTTACCCTGGAAAATAAAATCCAACAAAATCTCAAAATCCTTAACAGATCAATTAAGTCAAAAAAAAACGAGGACTCTCATCCTCGCTTTTCTCTATCTCTTTAGCTTTCCTCTTTCTTGCACTGAGCGTAGTCGAAGTGTCCTCTAACTTTTAATGGAACATGTCTTTCATGCGTTGAAAAAATCCTTTTTCATTTGCATCCGGATTTGGTTTAAAATTGTCGCTGTTCTTCAACTTCTCCAAAATCTCTTTCTCTTCTTTCGATACCTTTTTCGGTGTCCAAACATGAATATGAACGAAAAGGTCTCCATGTCCGTAACCTTGTAAAACCGGCAAACCTTTTCCTTTCAGGCGAAGCATTTTTCCGCTTTGAGTTCCGGCTTCAATCTTGATCTTTGCTTTACCGTTTACCGTTGGAACTTCAATAGATTCGCCAAGTACGGCATCAACAAAATTCACAAAAGCATCGTAATGCAGATTCTCCTGATCTCTTCTCAACTCTTCATGTTGTTGTTCTTCAATAAGAACGATCAAATCACCAGGAATTCCGTTGAATGGTCCAGCATTTCCTTTACCAGAAACACTTAACTGCATTCCTTCTTCAACTCCAGCCGGAATTTCTATTTCAATAACTTCTTCTTGTCGTTTTAAACCTTGTGCATCTGCATCCGCTGGTTTTTGGTCGATCATTTTACCAGCACCGTGACAAACGTTACAAGCACTTTGCGTTTGCATAGCACCCAGGAATGTTTGGGTAACTCTGGTAATTCTACCCGTTCCGTTACAAGTAGAACAGTTTTTATAGGTAACACCATCGGCGTTTACCAATTTGTTTACCTTGATCTTTTTTGTAACACCTTCAGCAATTTCCTCCAATGTCAATTTGATCTTAACACGCAGGTTTGTTCCGCGAACAACTCTGGAACCGCCTCTGGCACCACCAAAGCTTCCACCTCCAAATGCACCACCGAAAATATCTCCAAAATTGTTGAAGATATCGTCCATGTTCATTCCACCGCCAAATCCTCCGGCACCACCACCTAAACCAGCGTGACCGTATTGATCGTAACGTGCTTTCTTATTTGCATCGGAAAGTACTTCGTACGCTTCAGCAGCTTCTTTAAACTTTTCCTCAGACTCTTTATCTCCCGGATTTTTATCAGGGTGATATTTAAGCGCCATTTTTCTGTAGGCTTTCTTTATTTCAGCCTCAGATGCGTTTTTTGCAATCCCAAGTACTTCGTAAAAATCTCTTTTCTCCATTTTATACCGATAGTTGATTTCAGATTTCAGATTTCGGATTGTTTTTGAGTAAGCCCAATCCGAAATTCGCAATCCGCGATCTTAAAATCTATGTTATTGTCCAACCACAACTTTAGCGAAACGAATCACCTTTTCATTCAGGTAATATCCGCGCTCCACATCATCCACAACTTTTCCTTTTAATTTATCTTCAGGAGCGGGAACATTAGCAATTGCTTCATGTAACTCCGGATCAAAAGCTTCGCCTTTCGCTTGCATCTGCTTCAATCCTTTTGCTTCCAAACCAGATTTCAATTTATTGTAGATCAACTGAAAGCCTTCTTTCACGGCATTGATATCATCAACCTTATCGTTGTTTGCCATTGCGCGTTCAAAATCATCCAAAACTGAAAGCATATCTTTTAATACTCCAGCACTTGCGGTTGAAATCAAATCCAACTTCTCTTTGTTTGTGCGCTTTCTATAATTATCAAATTCCGAATACAAACGAAGGTACTTGTCGTTCATAGCCGCCAATTTATCTTCAGAAGTTTCTTCTGTTTTTTCTGTCGTATTGTCAGTAGTAGCACCAGTTTCTCCTGTCATACCTTCTTGATTTGACTGGTCGTTTACTGCGTTTTCTTCGTTTAGGGCTTCGTTTTGCTCTTTATTTTCTGACATTTTATGCGATTTTTTCTTCGCTATAGTCAACTTTCTTGCCAATTCGGATAACTAAGACAAGCTGTCAGACGCATGTCAGTCTGTTTCACAGGTTCGAAGAGTTCAAAATGGTTAAACTGTTCAAAGCGAACCAGTCATTTCACCTTGAACTTTTGAACTTTTCATCTTTTTGAACTTCTTGTTGTTTCTAAAGAAAGCCCAAAAAACAATCATTAACCGAGAATAAGGCTTAATTTTGCGCTGTAGAATAAAAAAAGAATGTTTCGACCGTTTCGCGATTTACTTTTATTGGTGTTGTTTTGGATTCTTTGCTTCGATTTTCATCGCTTAGCATTTTCCTTGCATCACTTTGAAAAACTGAGCGATGTTCCCTTTGGAGAATGGCTGATGACTTTCATTTATTCTTTCCGTGTAGATTTAGCTGCAGCCGCGGCACTCTCTGCTGTTCCATTCGTTTTCAGAACATTGGCTCATTATTTCAGTTGGAAAGGATTCAATTTTCTATATAAAAGTTTCTTCTTCATTTTAATGGGAGCTGTAGTGGCTGTTCAGGCTGGTGAAATAGTTGCTTATTCCGAATGGAATCACAAACTGAATTCACGCGTTTTCATGCACTTATCCAATCCGGATGAAGTTGTTCGAACAGCGAATTATTCAATGATGTTCTGGTTTGCGTTATATGCGCTTCTTGAAATTGCCTTTATGCAATGGCTCTACCGTCTTTTGTTTAAGAAAAGAGAATTGCACCAACCGAAGAAGAAATTAGAATACCTTGCCATTCTTCCAACTTTGGCGCTTGGACTTGGTATGCAGTTCATCGGATTGCGCGGTGGTTTCCAACAAATCCCACTGAACATTGCTGCAGCCATGTATTTGGATCATAATGTAAGCAACGACATTGCGGTAAATTCAAATTACTTTTTTGCTAAAGAATTCCTGACATACCTTACCAGCAACATCGATTCGTATATGCCTAAGTTGAATCGAAAACTGGCAGATGAGAAAGTAAAAGAACTTTACAATTATCCGAAAGAACACGACCAGATCTTTCTTTCTGAAAGACGTCCAAATGTGGTGTTCATTGTTCTCGAAGGATGGTCGGCTGAAGCAATTGGTTCACTCAGTAAAACAAAAGGTGCTACACCAAATTTCGATAAACTGAGTAAATCGGGTGTTTTGTTTACAAAAACATACGCTACGGCTACAACCAGTGAAATTGGGAACTCAAGTGTTTTCTCAGGTAATCCGGCTGTTCTTGAAGTTTCGATTTCGATGCATCCCGATAAGTACAGAAAAATTCATTG
>CAMLET010000116.1 GCA_946479125.1 uncultured Flavobacteriales bacterium | reverse complement strand
ATGATGCTGAAAGTGGTCAGGTATTGGCTACTCAAACAACGAACAACTTCAACGATGCGGTTTACAGTTTGGCTTACCCGGCTTACTGGAAGTATGATCAGATGGGGGCTGCTTACTCCAATATTGGTTATACTATTCAAGGTTTTCCAATTGGTGCTGATGGGTTTGTTCCTTGCGGAGCTGCAAGTCAGAATTTTGTGGAAGGCGATGAAGTGATTGTTACTAGAATTGCAACACCAGCGCTTCCTTATCATGGATGGGTTACTGAAATTACTGGTAGCGGGATTCGCGTGGTTGATAAAGAAGGTGATGCAACGTCGTTTAGTAATGTACAAATCAAAGTGGTACGAAGTGGTAGGCGAAATAAACAAACTACCACCATGTTCAATCTAGTTAGTAACGAAAATCCACTATCTGGAATTGCTTCTTCAACGTTTACAAAAGTGTTGAACTCAGGTGCCGTTGAATTCAAGGACAATTGGAGTACGTTTTGTAATTGTTTCGAAGAACGCGGTGGAGAAGATCAGGTAAATCCTTATGCGAATGGAACAAAAGGAAATTGGCGTCCGGTTCGTTCATATACATACTTGACTGAGCGTTCTCAGACCAACTCCAATGGAAATTCGAACATCCGCAGAGATGGTGTGTTCACCAGTTTCTCACCTTATTATTACCGCTATACGAACAAGTGGCAGAAAAATCCATCGAACTGGACCTTTGTTTCAGAAGTGACGCAATTCAGTCCGAATGGAAATACTCTGGAAACGGCAGACGCCTTGGGTAGATATTCTGCAAGCTTATTGAGTTACCGAAACAGTTTGACTACAGCTGTTACGGCTAATGCTTCTTTGAGTCAAATTGCAGAAGGGAGTTTTGAAGATTTCAACTATCGCAACTGTATGGATCAGAGTATCTTCTTTAATATTCTTCCTGAAAACATCAGTAGTAGTGAATTTCACTCCGGAAGAAGTAGTTTGCGCGTAGAGGGCGGAGATGAAATCACTGTTGGAGAAGCTGCTGAAAAATGTGATGTGGAAACGGATTGTTCGATTACAATAACCGCAATCTCTGCTGTTCAGTACCAATTGACTGGCTCTTTGGAAAGCCCGGTTGTTACCATTGTTAGTGGAACAGGATCTGTTACTATAGACGGAAGTAATGTGCTGAGAGTTAACAATACTTCTTCTTCTGGTCAGTACTTCGAGGCAATTGTAAAGATCACAGACAAATTAGGTGGATGCAATGTCATAGTGAAATTCTTTACCACACCACCGTCATTTACAACATTGAACATGGAAATTTTATCCGTAAACGAGAACTAGTCATGAGGTATCTATTTTTCTTATTTTTTATTCCGTTTATCGGAGATGCACAAAGTCAGTTCTATAATTCTTCATGTGCAACTGCAAAGTTCTTGTGTCCGAATGACATTGGTGATACGATTTTGACCCCCATTACTCAACCTGATTGTTCTGGAGGTTTTGATGTCTATTATTACTACAAGTCAAAAGTGAATAACGCTTCTTTAAATGTGCTTGAGTTCTCGTCTACTAGTTCTTCGAATTATACCGTTTATGGTCCATATGCGAGTTTGACAGATGGATGTGGTTCGCTGACTTCTCCTCTTGTTCCTACATCATCAAATGGTACAAGTCATGTTGTTTCGCATGCACTCAGTGTACAAGGAATATATATCGTAAAGATCCATTTTGCAGGTTGCACAACAGCCCTTGGTTTAACATTGACATCGGGATCATTGGGTTTCATCTTAAAGGCTTCCAATAATTGGATTTCCACAGGTTGTACAGGTTGTATTCCAGGTTTCCGTCCAAAGGCTGGAGTTTACGTGGTTTCGGGATGGACTAAAGACAAAGAAGCGCAAGAAGTGGATTCAACCACTACTTTTCTCAGACCTTACCTTGAAGTAAAATCGGGGACACTTACAAGAACGTTAAGACCTTCTGGTGATATTATTGACGGCTGGCAACGTATTCAGGATACAGTTACCGTACTAGTGAATGAAGATTTTGATCTGACCTTTGGCTGTGGAAGCGAAGGTGATTGCTTTTTCGATGATATACGTGTTTTCCCTACAGATGGTTCAATGGTGACGTATGTCTACGATCCGCTCACTTTTAGATTAATGGCAGAATTAGACGACAACAATTATGCGAAGTTCTATGAATATGATGAGGATGGAAAACTCATTCGGGTGAAGAAGGAAACCGAACGGGGAATCATGACGATTCAGGAATCACGTGAAAACAATGCAAAACGATAAGCCATGAAGAATATGTTGATGTTTATTCTTCTGTTGGCGCCAATAGCGGTGTTTTCTCAGAAGACTGTTGATGTGAGTTATAGCGCTTTTATCAGCGAGTACAATGCCTTTTTGAAAAAACAGCCGGCAAGTAACTACCGCATTACCGTTCAGAATTCAAACTACATGAATGAAGCCGATGTGAAGCCTTTTGAGCAATCCGCTTCGAAGTTGATGGTGACAAAGGAATTGTGTTTTGTCTATGAATCCAAAGAAGGCTTAATGTTGCAGAACGAAGACATTCGTTTAAATGTGGATACGCTGAACAAGACTGTGTATTTGTTGAAACCTATTGAAATGAAAAGCCTCATTCAGACTTCTGATCTTTCCAGTTTGGATAGCGCTGGACTGAAGGTGAAAAAAAGTATTTCTGCCGATCGCACAGGTTTTGTGATTGAACAAACCATACAGAACAGCTCCTTTAGAAAAGTAAAGATCGAGTTCAACAACAAAACCAATCAAATTGCAAAGGTGGAAATCCTTTATTGGCCCGGTGATTACTTCAGTGAAGAAACAGAAGAGGTTGTCCTTGAGACTCCAAGGACGGTTTACGATTATAAGGATTTCAAGAAATTAGAATCTGCGGCGATCGACTCAAAATATCAAGTATCCAATTGGATCAATGAAAAAGAAGAATTGCTTGCATCCATCACGAATGCTGGCTATGTATTAAAAGACCTAAGAGTAAAGAGATGAAAAAATTTCTAGCCATTTTAAGTTTTGTGTGTTGTAGCTGGTTTTATGCAGGAGCAACACTGTTCCCTGTAGCTCCGGTTCATGTATATACTCCAGCTGGAGGGACCGCACCAACAGTTAAACTATCGACATACAATATTTCTGCAGGAAGTGATGTTACTACAGACGAGGTGGATATTGTGAAACGCGGGGTTATTTCTTTAGGAATCGACCAACATTACATGCGTTTGACAGCGGAATTCGATTTGACAGTTGACGTTACTATTACCCCATGGACTACCGTTGGCGGATCTTCAGGAACACCTATAAACACCACATTAAGTATAAGTTATAAACCTGGAATAGGTATTTCATATAACGACAAACAGTTGTATGAACTTGACGGAGTGCTGAAATACAGTGTTTACGTTTCAAATATTACCTACACTCCAGTTGGTGGATCATCCAGTTCGCCAACTACACTTCCTGCGAATGTTTACCTTGATTTGGAATTGTTCGTTGATCGTCTGCACGATTTCCGTAACGAAGTGGACAATATGGTTTCCATAACCGCTTACAATGCGGGCCTTCATTTGTTGGACAAAGATTGCGATACTAAGAATGATGTTCTGAAAGTGGAATGGTCTCCGCTAACTGGTGCCGAAGAATACGAACTGGAATGGGCTTTTGTGAACGACTACGCTTCTACAGGTTTTAAGTATGACGAAGATATTTTGTTTGATTTCCGCCACAACTCTACGCGTATTGTGACTAACTCTTTGAGCTATGAAATTCCACTGATCTATCCGCATGGGTACATCATTTATCGGGTGCGTGCAGTAGGAAGATTATGGGACAAACCAACTAAACGGGTATTTACCCAGTGGAGTACATCCGACATTGGGAACGTGCAGGATGACGCGAACGATTATTACCACAACTTAGTGGAATGGGAAACAGCCATGAATTGGCAGTATACGTCCACTTTTGCAGAACAAGGCAAGAAGAAAGAAGTTGTTTCCTTCTTTGACGGAAGTTTGCGGAATCGCCAAATGGTGACCCTTACCAATACAAACAACAAAGCTATTGTTGGTGAAACCATCTATGACAATTTGGGTAGACCAGCAATTCAGATATTACCGGTTCCGGTATTGGCAAATGCTTGTGTTTCAAATGGAAAAGGTTCATTGAAATATTATGAGGAATTTAATCAGAATACAGACGGAGACAGCTATAGTTTCGCTGATTTTGGTTATGCAACCGAGAGCAGCTGTGACATAGATGCTGAACAAATGGGCACGGGATCGGGTGCATCACAATATTATTCCACTTCAAATCCCGCTACCACAGGAATCAAAGGCTACATTCCTGATGCTGGTGGTTATCCGTTTTCTCAAGTAGAATATATGGCCGATAACACCGGACGTGTGAAGCAGCAAGGTGGAGTGGGAACAACTTTCCAATTGGACGGTGATCATGCTACAAAATATTTCTATGGACATCCATCTCAATTGGAGCTTGACCGTATGTTTGGAAGCGAAGTGGGAGATTATATCCACTATCAGAAGAACATGGTCATTGACCCGAATGGTCAAGTAAGTGTAAGTTATCTGGATCAGGAAGGACGTGTTATTGCCACGGCATTGGCAGGTGATGTTCCTGAAAATGTTTCTGCTCTGGCATCGCAGTCTGGAGCATCGGCAAACCTTACAGAAGAGTACATTACGCCAGATACAGAAGGTAATAGTTTGAATGCGGAATTGACTTCACGTAGTTTTGTATCCAGTATTTTGGTGAGTTCAGAAACGGATATCACTATCGATTACGGGCTTTCGATACTTCCATACAATGATCCTTGTTTTGCTGAAAATATATGTTTTGGTTGTGTTTATGATCTTACCATTGACTTTGTGAATGACTGTGGCGCATCCATGGTTTCTCCATATGAAGAAGTGGATAATCTAATGATCGGACATTTTACAATGATTGAAGATTCAGTGGTGTTTCAACAACTATGTGAAGAAGCAGAAGTGAAGTATGGACATCAGACCTTGACATTGGTAGATGTTCCTGTAGGAAGTTACCAGTTGGTAAAAACGCTTAGCATTCATGAAAAAGCCTTGGATTTCTACATGCAGCAATACCAGGATACCAATGTGAATGAATGTTTTAAAACTCTTGAGGATTTTCAAGTTGAATACCTGCAAAATGTTGATGTGAGTGGTTGTAACCCTGATCCCTCAGACTGTCAAGCTTGCGTTGAAGCTCTTGGAGATTCATTGGTCTTTGTAGAGAATGGTGGAACAATGAACGATTGGTTGTACTTGAAACAACAATGTTTGCTTCCTTGTCAGCCGCAATCGTTGAGTAAAGCTTACCTGAACCTACTTCTGGCAGATGTGAGTCCACATGGACAGTACGGTGAATATTTGGTGAATGGTGAAGTACATCCTGAGAATTTCCCGCTTTCGGTTTACAATGAGGATAACAAATTGCCTGGTTATTTTGGAGTAACTGGAGCTACAAAGTTCTGGCAGAAACCGAAGTACATTAAAGGAGTCACGGTTTACAATAAATATTTCGAAGAAAATCTTCTGACCGAAGCGCAGGTGGAATTGATGGATGTTACCTTCAGTGGAACAACTATTATTTCTTCTAACCCCGCAATTGTAAATGGAACAAGTGCTTATTATTCTCAGGACCCGAATTCGGGAGTGTATTACACAACTCCGGAAAACCTGGCGAATGTGGAAGACTTCATCAATAACTTCAAACCTTCATGGGCTTATTCATTGGTTTGTTACCATCCGGAATACAGTTATCTGAAAACTTATGAAGAATTGGGTGAATTGGACGTAAACGGAAAATCATCTGACTGGTTTGATGACCTCATGGCAAATGCAGATACCTGGCAAGAAGCCATTACAGCAGGATTGATCAAATCAAATTATGCATCAATATCTACACCACTTGATCGCGTTTATGACTTTAATAATATCGCGTTAACCATGTACGATCCGTTTGCCGCATCAGGTGACTGGACGACTTACGCTACGGATGTGGAAGCTTATCAGGGTTATCATTTGGCACAAGTTGCCGCTATGATGACACGTTGCAATACCATTGGATCATCGCCACTTGGTACAGGATGCTTATTATTTGGAGCTAATGCAAGTGGCGTTGGTGTTGGAGGTACATCCTCAGCTGATACGGCTGCACGTAATTCTGATTGGCAAAACTTCAAAGGTGTTTACAGAAGTTTGAAGCAGCAATACATCGCGAATTTAGCGCAAAACAGAGCATTGACTGATAACAGTTATCTGGGATATAACAGTTGTATCGGAAACCAGAACTTCAATCCGTTTCTAAATGAATTCTTTGATCCTATTTTTGGCGGATCCCAGTTTTTGAACCCTGATCAACCTTGTAATGCAATTACGGCATCGCTCTATAAATACAAGTCACGACGTTTCAATCCACCGACACAAACTGCTGGAGTTAATCCATATGATGCATTTAATGAAACTGCTGCTGTGCAATACGAATTGACAGGACAATGTCCGGCTTTTGTAAGTATTCAAACCATTATTGGCGCGTTGAACGCGAGCGATAGACTGGATGGGACTGCATTGGCTTTGAATGCGGAAGCAGGTGCAGGATATACCGCTTACCTAATGAGTCAGAATTTGGTGACTTTCCCAACCATTACGGCTCCTTCTTATACATGGAATACTAGTACAAGTGGCGCTGATCTTGACATTGAAATCAAGAATGGTGCAACGGTAATTGAAGATATCCGTCTGACACAACCAGGAACACCAATGAGCTGGGACGATATTCTTTCCATTTTCAACTACCAGGCAACCGGAACAGGAGGTTTGGGTTATACCTTCAGTGCAGATTTTACATATTATATCAACGATACGGTAATCGACACACTTGTTTTGGGTGGAAGTACAAGTCTTGACATTGAAAGTTGTTCATTTACTACTCCTTGTCAACTGACGAGTTTAGGGAGCACCATGAATTACCTTGTTGCAGCCTTGAATGACAGCATTCGCTTAACAACGCCACTAGCAATTTACGGTTCAGGAAGTTTGCCGGTTTACAGTTCATTAGTTACGCCTGAAGTATTGAATTTGTTGAACCCTACAACTTCACCAGCTAATGTTTATTGGCGTTATAAGACTGCAAACAACAGATATGAGATTTATGGATCAGGAACCTCTGACACCATTCGTTTGGCGGTAACCAATGTAACACCTTCGGGATACACGGGTTACACTAACGTAGTGAGCTTTCCTGAAGTGGAAGTAATAGATGAAAACACCCTGATCTTACACGGATACACTGCGTTTGGAAATGACACAGTTCAAATTACTGTGGATGCAAATGTTTGTAATGGTTCGTGCGAAGATCTTGCTCTAGGCGATTGTGAAAACGAAAGCTATGGTTGTACAGATCAAGCAGTAGTGAATTTGAAGGAATTGAAAGCCTTACTAGGCGACGTTCTGGTAAATCAGGATCCGACTTATGATCTTTTCGAAAGCAGTTACATGACCGAAAATTTGGCAAGTCAGTTCGAATTTGGTTTAACTTCAACCACATCGAGTAGTTCGGATACCTGGATTTATGATGACGGCTATACCTTAGGAAACTTCGTTACAGGTGGATCGAGCAGTATTACAGGAGATACAACAACTATTCTTTATGATTCGGTCGCGGTCGATTCTGTTTACAAAAGAAAATTGATAACCATTTGTAATCCATCAAGAACCGAGTGCACAAATACGTATTCTACCTTAAGTTCTTTCCCTCGAAGTTTAGGTAAAGTCACTCAAACGGACATTCACATCGGTTCGGGTTGTGATCTATCTTTAGCTTTCCCTGAAAACCTCGTTACAGGTAACCTGATTACTATGGTTACTGAAGTAATTGACTTGATTCCAACAGGAGAACCAACTGCTGAAGGAAATTATTACGATTTCAACCTCGTAGTTCGCTTCAGTTCATCGGATACCGACACCATTGTTGGATTGAGCTGTTTACCGCTTCGTGAGTGCACGGAACTCGAACCTTTCAATGCTTCGTTAGACAGCACAACCGTGGTTGAAGCGTTGGATCCATGTATTGAGTTTGCGATTAACAATGCATTGACGAATGCACAGAATGCTTACAACAATTACCTTGATTCTTTATTGACAGAATTTAGAACCAACTACCTGACACATTGTTTCTCAGGATTGGAACAACTCTCGCGTTCTTATACCGAACGGGAATTCCATCATACCTTGTACTATTACGACCAGGCCGGAAACCTGATCAAAACTGTGCCACCAGAAGGAGTAGAATTACTTCCG
>CAMLET010000115.1 GCA_946479125.1 uncultured Flavobacteriales bacterium | reverse complement strand
TCCAGTTTTCAGGAAAGAACGCTGAATTGAAGCATTCCAAACCACATAATTTTGGTTATATCCATTTGTTCGACCTGCATTGATCGTGTAAGTCGCGTCTGTTGATACGAACCAACGGTAAGGCAAGGTCCAACTAATATCCGTGAAAACATTGTAATTCGTGTATGGTTGACTTGATACTGAACTTAAAGAATTTGAAGGTGCGTTGTAGTCAAAACCACCACCAAGACTGATGTTCAACGAATCACCGTTATAATCTAGTGAAAGGTCTGTACCAATTCCAGCATTTCTTGAAATATTTTGCTGTGCATTAATTAAGTTTTCTGTACTTGTGAAGTTTCCATTCACATTGACATGCGCTTGCATATCTTTCACTTTTGGAATCGGGAATCCCGTTCCACCCCAGAAATACATATACTGTGCGTGATCCACATTGATTGTTTGCGAACGCGTACTTCCGAAAGCATCATAAGTTGTAGAAGTACTGAATGCATTTTGATCATACGTCAGGTTTAATCCGGAATACACATAGAATCCAGACAAGCCTTTCCAAGCATTGTGAGACACATTAATTGTATGCGTGTAATTCGGTTCTAAATCCGGATTACCAATCTGTAGATTATTCGGATTTGTGTTGTCCAAAACAGGTTGTAATTGTGAAATCGACGGTAAACTGGAGTTCGTATTGTACTGCACTCTCAATCGGCTTGATTGTGAAAACTTGTACGTCATAACTACCCTTGGAAGGAAGTTATTCAACGATTGATTGATTACTGTATCTTGGAAGAAATTACGGTTATCAATGTTAATTGTTCGAACTCTGGTACCAGCCGATATTCTCATTTTAGCATTCTCGTAAATCCCAAAAACACCTGCTCTATGCTGTTGACGCTGCGTTTCAAATTGATTGGAGAAAATAGAATCTAAATCAGTGTATTGTCCGCTTACACCATTAAATGTCGACTTCCTTTGATCATTATTATTGGTATACAATTCATAATCAAACTCCATTTTCCACTTTTTACTCAAAGGCTCAACATAGTTCAAATAACCCGTATTTGCCATACTTCCATTTCTCGTTTCTTTCTTCTGATCGAAAGAGTAATTGAGCGTATCCGTAGCAGCATCTCTATCCGCTGTATTTAGAAATCCGTCACCGTTTTCATCACTTGTCACCAATTTATAGCGTGCAATCAAACGTCTGTTTTTCTTCTTAAAGTCTTTTGTTAATTTGAAGGTTGTTGTGGTTCCCATCGTTTTTGAATCAGAAACATTTTCGATATCCGTTGATCTGGTCAAGGTATCACGTTCTGATCTATAATCTGTATAACTTTTTAAATCACTTCCACTTGATGTAAATGTGAACTTTGGCTCAATCTCCAGTTTCGTAAGTGAATCTATTTGCTGCGTGAATTTGAAACCAATTTCATCATTCTTGTAGTACGATTTCGTTACCTCTTCAACATCCGTTGTATAGGTTGTATCCGTCAGGATATATTGTGAACGGCTGCTTGTTCCTGAATTCAATGTGAACTCATTGTGACTGTAATTCACACGGAAACGTCCACCTTTCCAAACCTTTTGATCTAAGTAAAATCCTCCTTTAAACGATTGTGGAATACCTGAACTACTATTTGCAGAGTAATCCTGATTACCTCCGTAACCTTCAAAATCGTCGGATTCATTTCCCCAACCTCCACGTTCGCTAATCCCGAATTTATTCAAATCGTTACCGCTGATGCTTGTTTTTGGAGTGTTTGAACCTAATCCGTAAATCGCAAGTTTAGTATTTGCTGAATACTTACTAAACAAAAATTCACCTTCAAAAAATCCTTGATTTGGTGTTTTAAACTGGTTTACTCCTCCCGCCAGATCAGCTTTTCCAAAGTAACCTTTCTTGGCATCTTCCTTGAGTTTGAGATCGAGGACCTGGATTTTCTCATCGGTTCCATCTTCACTATCCTTCTCGTAAACTTTTACTTCTTCAACTCCGCTAGCAGCAAGATTTTTAGTTGCAATTGTAGGATCGCTTCCGAAAAACTCATCTCCGTCAACAAGCACCTGACCAATTTCTTTCCCTTGATTAGTGATCTTACCGTTAGCATCAACCTGCATTCCCGGAAGTTTCTTGATCAAGTCTTCAACAACAGCATTTTCCTTTAGCTTGAAACTGTCGGCTACATAGATTAACGTATCACCACGATAATAGATCGGTTCCTTGTTTGCAAAAATGACAACCTCATTCAACGAACGCGATTTATCAGGCATTGGTAAAGGATTTATTTCAAAATCATGATTTTGTGCACTTCCAAAAAAGTAAGAATTGTATTGTCCGTAGTTCGGATGTTTCACTACCAACTGAACTGTGTCCATTGGAAGTGTAAACGAAATATTACCTTGATTATCGGTTCTCTGGAAACCCAATAATACAGAATCTCGAACTCGAATAACCATTGCCACGGCGTTTCCAACGGGCGTCATTGAATTGGTATCCTGCACGTTCGCTTTGATTGTCATCTTCTGGGCATTAGCGAAAGTGGTAAAAAATAACGCGAAGAATAAGATGTAGAGTTGTCTCAAGTTCGTGGGGTTTTTCGTTTTCAAAAAATAATATGGGCAATATAAAGTGTGAAAATACAACGGTTAAGGAAAAGTTACGGTTGAATAATTGCTAAAAAATCAAAAAAAGGCATGTAAGAGATGGTCTTTCCATCACTACACGCCTTTTTCACTGCATATCATTGAAATCCGACAGGTGGATCCTATGGACCACTATTCAAAACTACAAGATTACCACTTGTCGGACTTCTACTTCTGTCACTCGAACGGGAGCACCATTCTCGCCAACAAAAGTTCTGTTCACCAATCGCCCGGTCACCGCCAGTCTGGAACCCTTTTTACAAAATTCATGGATGAAATTTGCTGTGTTACCCCAAGCAAACATTCGATAGAAATTTGGTTTCGAGTCCTTTGCCGCATTATTGTCTACCGCAATCGGAAAACGTGCTACGATAGATCCATTCTCAAACTTCGTGATGTCAGCATCTTTACCAAGCTGCCCAACCATTGTTACCTGATTTCTCATGCCTCACTCAATTAGATAATTACCATATCGTTCACTTCGATCTCAGAGAACATCTTTCGTTCACCTGTCTCCGTCTTGTAGAAACGAGAAACCAACTTACCGTCCACTGCGAGATGAACGCCTTTGCCGCATAATTCCTCGAAAACTTTAGCCCAACGACCAAAAGCAGTGATGCGATGTAAGTTGCGTTTGATCTGTACATTTCCGTCACGATCCAAGATGTTCTCTTGCGTCGACATAGAAAAGTTGACTACTTTCTTCCCGTCCGACAAAACTGAAAACTTCGGATCTGAAGCGATTTTTCCTATAATACTCACCTGGTTAAAACTCATAGTTAACGGTGCCTTGCGAATTGATTCCATAATAAAATGATTGTTGTTAATACTTAAGTTGTGGACCTGAACTACGAAAGCGCTTAAGCCTTCGTAGTTTCAGTATTAGAGTCGCTCTTGCGGTTCACAAGCACAAAATCAGACAATTCGATTTCGGTAACATAACGCTTCTCGCCATTCTTGCCTTCGAAATTCCGATTCACCAATCTGCCCTCGATCACTACTTCAGAACCCTTATCCAGAGCCTTCACAACTCTATCCACCGTGCTTCCCCAAGCCACTACATTGTGCCACTGAGTATTGTCTACCCACTCGCCTTTTTTGTCTTTGTATCGTTCGTTCGTTGCAATAGCCATTCGAGCTCTTTTCGCTCCAGATTCAAAAACTTGAGATTCTGGTTTCGCACCCACTCTTCCGATCAAATTCACTTTGTTTTTTAGCGTACTCATAACTTGTTGTTTTAAACGTTTGTAAAAATTTGTTTTGTTTCCAACCGACTATCGATTGTTTGATGATGCAAAGTTGTGGCAGCTCCAAATCTGGATTCGACTTTTATCTATTTACTGTCGAATATTTTTCGTTTATAAACGGTAATTATCGGCTTTGGTGCTGATTTTATTGAGAAGAACGAAAATCTTCCATTTGAAGAAAATTTGAATAAAATGATTCGGTATATTCGCTATGTATTCAATTCACAAATGAAAAACTTAAAATATCTTATTCTTTTCGCCTTATTTAGTACAACAAATTTGGCTTCTGCTCAATACATTTTTGAAGAAAAATTTGACGGTTGTGATACAGATAATTTCATGCTTGAAGCTGATACAACTACAGCGAAAATGAATTCGGAACAATTTCTTCTTGATCTGAGAGCATATTTTGGTGAAGAACTGTTTTCAAAATTGAAAGGAACACTTGAACTTCAGGTAATTGTTGATTTAGAAGGGAATTCTTGCTTGCTAAGTCTTAAAAATCAAACAAATGTCAAAACAAAAAAACTGAATCTCAAACCTTGGATAGATGAGTCTCTGAAATGGGATAAACTCAAGAAAAAAGTAGGTGCAATTATAGTTTTACAGTTTAATTCGGGTAGTGTTTCTTTGGGAAGAATGGGAATGAAGGATGACATGAACTGGCATTACCTGAAGGATAATTGAATTGATCCCAACTACAAAAGCGCAAGAATCAGATTTTTCTTTCGAACTTCACGACTGATATTTGTAGAAAAACAAATGGAGGCGAACAACTCATATCATTACGACAAAATTGCGGAGGCTCTGAATTTCATTCAGGAAAACTTCAAACAACAACCCAGTTTGGATGAAATTGCTGCAAGTGTGCATATGAGTCCGTTTCACTTTCAGCGCTTGTTCACCGAATTTGTGGGCACAAGCCCGAAGAATTTCCTACAATACACAACTTTGCATTACGCCAAAAGTTTACTGAACAAACAACAAACACTTTTCGATACTGCATTTGATTCCGGACTTTCAAGCACAAGTCGTCTACATGACTTATTTGTGAAGATCGAAGGAATGTCGCCAGCCGAATACCAAAATGGCGGTAAGAATTTAGAAATTGCATATTCCTTTTCTCAAACTGCTTTCGGGGAGATTATTGTGGCTTCCACTTCGAAAGGAATTTGTCATCTGATGTTCCATGAATCGAAAAAAGAAGGATTGAACTATTTAAAAACGCAGTTTCCGAATGCTGTTTTGAAAGAAACGACGAATGAATTGCATACAAAAGCCTTGAAGCTTTTTCAGGAAAAGGCAGGTAAGCCAGAAGAGCTGAAACTCCATTTGAAAGGAACCGATTTCCAGTTAAAGGTTTGGTCGGCATTATTGAAAATTCCGTTTGGCGATTTAAGCACTTACGGCGATTTGGCGAAAACAATCGAACAACCAAATGCTTCGAGAGCTGTTGGAACAGCAATCGGAAGTAATCCTGTTGCATTTTTAATTCCTTGTCATCGTGTTATCCGACAAAGCGGAGAAATTGGCGGTTACATGTGGGGAGAAACGCGCAAACGTGTCATTCTTGCTTACGAACAATGTACGTTAAATCCGCAGGAGGCATGAGTTCACTTTTCCCCATCGATGAACCTGTAAACTTACTTCCACATGATGGAACCGTGCATTATTTCGGAGTGATCTTCACAGCAGAAGAACGTATTCGTTTTTACGACGAATTGATGAAAACGGTAGAATGGAAGAACGATCAGGCAATGATTTTCGGGAAACTGATTGTCACCAAACGTAAAATTGCATGGTATGCTGACGAAACCTACAACTATACGTATTCAGGGATTACGCGTGTTGCACTGAAATGGAATGCTGTTCTGCTGGAATTGAAACAGCGTGCAGAAGAATTAACGGGCGAAACCTACAATTCCTGTTTACTCAATTTGTATCACGATGGTTCTGAAGGAATGGCCTGGCACAGTGACGCCGAAAAAGATCTTGAAAAACATGGAACGATTGCTTCCTTCAGTTTTGGCGCTGAGCGAAAATTCGCTTTTAAACACAAAACTTCGGGCGAGAAACGGGAAATCATTCTTGAAAACGGAAGCTTGCTTACTATGGAAAAAGAAACACAGGATTTCTGGCTGCATCGTTTACCACCCACTACAAAAGTTCATACGCCAAGAATTAATCTGACGTTTAGGAAGATACGGAAGTAAGAGAATTGAATGTGTCTCTCTTTCTCAAATGAATGCTCCAAAAAACGACAGCAAAGTTAAAAACAGTAAGATTCCCAAAGCCCACAAAGCCGCTTTTCCGGCAAAACTTGTATTGCGTTGACTTTGTCGTTTGAACAAACTGAATCCAGCCCAAAAACCGAAGAATAGAACAAGATACATTCCACCGTATCCTGCTAAAAGCACTGTCCAGATTGGTGCGCTTGAACAGGAAAGTGAACAGGCAAGAACTCCAACGAGAAAGGATGCTCCAGCAACCGCAGCAACAAGAACAATCATTAACAGTACAATTGCCCACCATGGCAAAATGGTGGTATCTTCTACATAAACGGTATCATCCATCATTCCGGAAGCGAACAAAAACAACGAAGACGACGCAGAGGTTGCTATCAATGCTTTGGTTTTAACACTTTTATTTTCACTAAGCATATAAACAGCTGAAGCCCCGCAAAGCGTAATGAAAGAAAGCGGCAATAACTCCGGAGTGCTGTAATCTGAAAAGAAATGACCCAGAAAAAAGGAAGTCGCACCAGTAAATAGAGATAATCCAACAATACTCCAACGCGCTTTATTCTTATTTTCTTTTGCCCAATGTTGCAACTGCGTTTGTTTCCGTCGTTTGGAAAAGAATGGAATCAGGAATGGAAAAGCTAAAGGAAGAAAAGCGAGTTTAGAGTTTTCAGAATCATCCGTTTCAGAGTCAATTGCTTTAATGTTGTTTTCCTTGTCAATCAATTGATCTTTGTGAATTGAGGCCTCGGAACCATTTGCATGCAGTATTTCTTGTTCAGCCGAAGGAATGGATTTTTCCTTACTCAATTCCGGAAATGAATTTGACACAGTCGCAGAAATAGAATCGCTTTGTTCTTCTTCTAAAACATTATCAGCAAGTTCTTTTTTCGATGTCTTATTCGCTTTGTCTTCGGTTAAGGTTAAAGATTTCTGAGCTTCATTGTTTGACGCTTTGGCTTTCTTATTCCAGAAAACAGCGTAACCTTTAGAATGCACACGCTTTTCAATACGCAGAGTTTGACAAGAGAATAGAATGAAGATGGTACTCAACAGGTAAATTATTTTCATAAACAGTAGTTAAATTTAATATGCGCACACAGCAAATTTAATGCCGGAAAGTAGCTTCTTATTGGAACAATATTCCAGGTTGCAACGAGAATCCAACTCTGCGAACATCTCCCAACTGGATCGTTGATGGAAGTATCACCATCTTTATTTCTTGTTTCTTTTTTATAATTCTACTTCATCAAATTAAGTGGTGAACAAGGTTGTATTTGAAATTTTACATTATCTACAAAACCCCAACCTCGTTTCCGAAGTTGGGGTTCTAACCACTGTTAACTATTCACGAATTCATTTCTGCGATAACCACATGACAGAAACGAATCACCACTCTTTACGAGTATCTTAAATTTTCTTTACCAGGAACTCGGTTCTTCTGTTCACAGAATGCTGAGCCTCGGTATATTTCTTTTGCTTGTTTCCTTCGCAGGTACAACCGTTCAAAATCATTGATTCTCCATACCCACGACCATAAATGCGATCGGGATTCGTAATGCGTGCCTTGATATAAGCCGCTGAAGCTTGGGCGCGTTTGTCGGATAAATCCATGTTCTTCGCTGCTGTTCCTCTACAATCGGTGTGTGAACCCAATTCCACCACCATAGTTGGGAATTCATTCATCACTTTCACAATTTTGTCGAGCTCAATTGCAGCATCCGGACGGATATCCCATTTACTCACGTCGAAGTATATTGGTTTCAGGTCAATCGCTTTTGCCAGGTCCATTCCAACGTCCATTTTCTCTAACGACAAGTTCAGGTCTTTTGAAGCATCTTGAATTCCCGGAGCTGTTATCTCTTTGTTCAAAGTTGTGCCTTTCGACATATAACCTTGTTTCTCCATACGGATGTTGTAACTGATCCGCTCCCCTACTTTTCTGTCGTAGATTCCTTCCAGAATTTCACCCACATTATTGGTGTAAATCGTGTCCGACTTACCCGTAAAATTGTTGGTCAGCGTTACTTTTACTCCTTCCAATGCCTCCTTGGTTTTCTTATCCGTGATCTTAGCGTATAACTGCAATCCAGGATCTTTCTCAACTACAATCGTCTTGGACAATTCGTCGCCATCTTCTTCTTTCACAGAAAGTTTTGCGGTCCCCGGAAAATAATTCTTCTTGCTTCCGTCAAGTGCATATTCACCTTCTTTGTCGAGAACCGTATG
>CAMLET010000114.1 GCA_946479125.1 uncultured Flavobacteriales bacterium | reverse complement strand
TTAAAGAAGCAAAAGTTCCGGTATCTAACCATGCAGTTCCACGGCTTAGCACGGCAACTTTTAGTTTTCCTTGAGCCAAATATGCGGCATTTACATCCGTAATTTCGTATTCGCCGCGTGCAGATGGTTCCAGATTTTTGGCAATCTCAATTACCGAATTATCGTAGAAATACAATCCGGGAACGGCATACTTCGATTTTGGAACCTTTGGTTTTTCTTCAATGGAAATGGCGTTCATTTCTGCATCAAACTCAACTACCCCATATCTTTCTGGATCGCTAACATGGTAAGCATAAACAACTCCACCAACCGGATTGCTGTTTTCCTTTAGTAAATCATCCATTCCAACACCGTAGAAAATGTTATCACCCAAAATAAGTGCAACATTGTCATTTCCGATGAATTCTTCTCCAATAACGAATGCCTGAGCAAGTCCGTTTGGAATTTCCTGCACTGCATATTCGAATTTACACCCCAGTTGAGAACCGTCACCCAATAATTTCTTGAATTGTGGTAAATCGTGCGGAGTGGAAATGATCAGAATTTCTTTGATCCCAGCCATCATCAAAATGGAAAGCGGGTAGTAGATCATCGGCTTGTCGTAAATAGGCATTAATTGCTTACTTACAGCCAAAGTCAGAGGATGAAGCCTCGTTCCTGATCCACCGGCAAGAATAATTCCTTTCATTATTTTGCTGGTTCCGTAGTTATTTCAGAATCTGTATCAGAATCATCTTCAGTGCTGTCTTTTTCCTCAACTGTCAATAAATCCCAATCGGTATCATCTTCGTCTTCGTACAATTCAACCGATTCCTCAAATGTTTTTGTAGTAAGCATACGTTCGTAGCTCAATAACAAACATGGAAGAAGAATCAAGTTGGTAAACAACGCAACGAAGTAGGTAATTGCAGATAAATAACCAAGGGCTTGTGTTCCACCGAAATCAGAGAATACGAATACGATAAATCCGAAGAATAGAATTACGGAAGTATAAATGATACTTAATCCTGTTTCGCGGATAGAAATGGCAACACATTCTTTCAAATCGTGCTTTTTAGAACGCAATTCATGACGGTAATGCGCCAGGAAGTGAATGGTATTATCAACCGTAATTCCTAAAGCAATTGAGAAGATCAAAAGAGTAGAAGGTTTTAACGGAATTCCGAACCATCCCATAATTCCAGCAGTAATGATCATTGGAATGATGTTCGGGATCATGGAAACGACAACCATTCTGAACGAGTAGAACAACACGGCCATCAAAGCGGCAATAGAAAGAATCGCGAAAATGATGGATTGTAATAAACTGTTCACCAGGTATTGCGTTCCTTCCGAAGCAACAACAGATGTTCCTGTCAATTCAACGTCAAAGTACGTTTTATCAATTGCCTTACGTAAGTTCTCCTTGAATTTCGGTTTCGATTTATACGTTTTTACCAATTCCGGATCACTGTCGAAAGCCAATTGCTTGTCTGCTGAACCTTTTGAAAGGATTTCTGTCAATGCAATATTTACCGCATTGTAATTATCTAGAATAGAATCAGCAAATGATTTCTTTCCTTTTTCAAATCCTTTGTACAAACGTTCCAAATGGTGTTTGTCCGGATTCATCAATGAATCGATTCGGTTTTTCACCAAATTCACCTCGTCAGAAACTTCATATGAACCGATATCGCGCATTTGCGTTCTTACGCGAATAATGCAATTTGCGGTATCAACCAATTCGTTCAATGAGAAAACCTGATTGGTGTTAGACATCGAGAAGTTATCAAAGTACTCTTTCAGTCTCAATTTATCTCTGTTCGAAATCAATTCGTAACGTGCAGGATCGTTTCCGTAGTAAGCCATGTTAATGACTTTCACGAAATCCACGATAGATAAACTTTTTGCAAATAATGTGTCATTAGCAAACGATGCCTGAACTTCTTCCAAACTGTTCAAAGTCCCTTTTGAGAACAAACGTCCCGGCTCTTTGTAATGGATCATCACCTCAAATGGAATTGCACCACCGAAATTGGTTTCCATGAACTGAACGTCTTTCAGGATAGGATCGTTTTTCGGTAAATCTCCGGTAATATTTCCGGTTACTTTGATCATGAAAATTCCAGCTCCGGCAGCAATCGTAATAACAATTGTTAGAATGTAAATTAGTGGACGTTTATTAGTTGTCCAACGTACCAAACGATTTAGGAAACCAATTGCCTGCTTGCGGTCAAGGTGTTTCAAATGACGCTCAGGTGGATTTTTAGAGAATGATGCGAAGATCGGGATCAATGCAATGGAAACAACATAACAAAGCATGATGTTTACAGATGAGATCACACCAAATTCAAAGAATTTATCTGAATTGGTAAACAAGAAGGTAATGAAACCAAAAGCTGTAGTAACGTTGGTTAACCACATTGCCGTTCCCGTTTTACGAATTACACGGTGAAGTGCTTTTGCTTTGTTTCTATGAGCTCTAAACTCCTGATGATATTTATTGTAGAGGTAAATACAGTTGGGAATTCCAATTACGATCATTAACGGCGGAATCAATGCCATCATAATGGAAACCGGATAGCCGAACATTGCAATTGTTCCAAGCGCCCAAATTACGGTGATCATTACTACAAGAATACAGATCAAAGTAACACGAACCGAGCGGAAGAAGAAATACATTAACAATGCCGATACAAATACCGACAATGCAATGAAAATGTACATCTCATTCAGGATACGTTTACCGATGAGGACACGCATGTGCGGAAGTCCGGCAAAATGCGTTTTCCCAAAAATAGGCTCGTATGTTCTTGCTAAATTTTCAATGTCGATGACAATTTCTTGTCTTGTTTTGTCCAATAAAGAATCTTCGTTAATGGATACCAACATCAAGCTTACTCCTGTAGAATCGTTGTAAAGCATGTTGTCGAAAAGTGGGTTGTTTCTAACTTCTTTTCGAATTTCCTCTATCGATTTCTCATTAAAAGTGGTGTCGACAAAAATGGGTGAAACGATGAAATTACTCTTCGCAGTATCGTTTTTAAGTGTTACCAGTTTCGCCTCAGAAATTACACCTTCAACTGCACGTCTTTCCAGTATTTTTGAACCAAGTTCCTTCCACGCATTGAATTTTTTCTCTGTGTAAAGGTCTTTACATTTAATACCGATAGCCAACGTTGAACCGTCTTCACCAAAGTTTTCTTTGAATGACATATAGGTTTGTTGTGCCTCAGTATCTTTTGGCAACATGTTCCCATATTTGTTTTCAATCTTCAGTTTTGTCGCAGCATAATATCCAAAAAGGACAGTCAGCAAAGAGAAAATTCCAAGGATTAAAAAACGATTTCGAAGTACAATGTTGGCGAGTCTATTCCACATGTAAATTGAGATTAAGCTTGCAAAGTTAAAAGAATATTAGAGTTATTTGGTCTTCATCAGGAAGCTATCCAACCAGTCGAAGTATTCTCTGTACCATAAAACACCGTTTTGAGGTTTCGTGATCCAGTGACCTTCATCCGGGAAATACAAATATTTACTCGGAATGTTTTTGATCTGAAGTACTTGAAAAGCCTGCATTCCTTCAGATTCCGGAACTCTGAAATCCTTTCCGCCATGAATAACCATCATTGGTGTATTCCATTTGTCGACCATTTTGTGCGGACTATTTTTCGCGTACAACTCTTTATTTTCCGGTAACCAGTAAGGTCCGCCAATATCGTGATTTGCGAAGAACATTTCTTCCGTAGTTCCATACCAGCTTTCCAGGTTGAACAATCCACAGTGTGAAACAAAGGTTTTGAATCGATTGTTGTGAATTCCAGCCAAATAATAAACCGAATAACCACCGTAAGACGCTCCAACTGCACCAAGTCTTTCTTTGTCAATTGCCGGAATTTGAGCAACTGAACTATCGATCGCAACCAAGTAATCGTTCATTGCTTGTCCACCCCAGTCTTTCGAGATCTGTGCATTCCATTCTTCACCAAAACCTGGTAAACCTCTTCGATTTGGTGCAACAACGATATAACCGTGAGAAGCCATTACGCGGAAATTCCAACGGTAGCTGAAGTATTGAGAAACGGGACTTTGTGGTCCCCCCTGACAATACAAAAGCGCTGGATATTTCTTCGTCGCATCAAAGTTTGGTGGAACAATTACCCAAGTCAGCAATTTTTTGCCATCAGTTGTCGTATACCATTTTTCCTGAACCGCAGGAACGGGGAAGTTTTTCAAGATGTCCTGATTGATATTGGTGATGTTCTCCATTGCTTTGGTTTTCATGGTGTAAACCCAAATATCTGTTGGGTCTATCATGGATTGGCGTTCCAAGATCAAACGGTCTTTCAAGGCAACAACATTCACGAAATCGCAAATTTCATTCGTTAACTGCGTGATTTTCCCTGAAGCGACTTCAACCTGGAAAACCATTTTTCGACCTTTAACTGCTGCCGAAATGAAGATAATGTCTTTGCTTGGATGCCACGTTGCGGATTCAACGCTCAAATCCCAATTCAATGTCAATTCTTTTTCAACACGCGAAGCCAGATCCATAATACGCAGCTTATTTTTCGAAGCTTCGTTTCCGTCTTCATCCATGCTCAACCAAGCCAATGTTTTTCCATTGTAGTTGATCTTTGGTTCTGTATCGTAACCTTTGTGAGCCGATGTAAGCGTAGTTGTAATATTGTCAACGGTTCTGAATGCGTAAATCTCTGAGTTTGTAGAAACCGCAAATTCTTTTCCTGACTTTTTCTTCGTGCTGTAGTACAAAACGGTCCCATCCAAACTCCAGCAAACCGATTCAATTCCTCCAAATGGACCAGTAACGGAAGAGAAATTTTCTCCAAACATCACATCTCGTTTTTTGGTGAACGTGGTTCCGTTTTTCTCATACCAGAATAGGTGAGGAGCTTCATTTCCCGACCATGCGTTCCAATGTCTGTACATCAGATTGTCTTCAACGCGTGCTTTTGCTAATGGAAGATCCGGATATTTGTCGTAAACATCTTCTTTGATCTTTACCGCTTCTAGAGTTGCAAATCGATTTCCATCCGCACTCATTACAAATCCATCGATTCCTGTATCACCAAAGTTGTGAAGAACAGTTTTTGCTCCGGCAACCGGATCGAATTTCGATAAATGAGTGTTTGAACCTTCGTTTTCCAGGAATACTAGTTGATTTGTTGGCGTCCAATCAATGTTGTAGGCGGAAGAATTCAGGATTTCCTTCTTCTCTTTCGTTGTCAGGTCCATCAGGTAGTTGACAGTTGTCCCTTTGTTCTTCTCCATTTCGTAAGAAGTAGCCTGGAAAAGGATCCATTTTTCGTTGGGAGAAACTTTTGTTCCACTGATTCTTTTCAGCTTCCACAAGGTCTCAATATCGAATTCATTTGATTGTGCGCTAGTTAAGTTCGTAAAACCGATAACCAATGCACTCAAGAGTAAAAAATTTCTCATATCTTTCAGTCGCAAGTAGGTAAAAATACGTCAAAACGTTAAAAAAGTTCCTGCTAAAGTGAACTTGCTTGCAATTAACTTGTAACAACGACTTAAAGCTTCCCGAAAAATGAGTCTATTGATGAAATGAACAGCAATTGTTTACTTCAAGCCGATAGTCACATTAAGGATTAAACATAACTATGAAAAAATCGCTCAAACTCTTTGTAGATGATCCTTGTCACGAGGATTGGAATGAAATGTCGCCAACTGAGCAGGGAAGGTTTTGTAATTCTTGTCAAAAGGAAGTGATTGATTTTTCAGGTTTGCCGGATTCAACCATTTTGAAGCTCATTGAACAGCATAATGGAAAGGAAGTTTGTGGACAGTTTCAACCTCAGCAATTGAATAGAAGTCTTTATTCAGGCTACGTTGAAAATTCTGCTTTCAGTTTGCGAGCTGTGCTTTTAGGAGCAACATTGACGTCACTTTTGTCATTGGAAAGTTGTAGTCGAAGTAAGCGAGTTGTTGGAGAGATGTGGGTTCAGGATTCTATTGAGAATACAGGAAATTCCGCTCGATTGGAACGCCATCAAACGATTTCAAATAATCCTTTGGAAATAAGAATCTTCGGTAATGTTTCAGATTCAAATTATGGGCATGGTCTTGCTGGTGTTAGCATTTCTGTTCTCGACCAAAATGATGAAGAGCTTGTTTCAGCAAAATCAGATGATAAAAGGCGATTTTAGTTATTCCATTCACGATGAACAGAATGCTGTAACTATTGTTTTTTCAAAAGAGGGATATGAAGTTCTGCGACAGTCTCTTGACCAAGTTGTAGTGAAAAAAGGTAAAATGAAAGTTCAATTGGTTCCAAAAAAAATAATGATTAGAGGTCGAGTTTCTGTAGGTAGTAACGTTAAGTTTAAATGATGGATTTGATAGAATTACAATTGCAATGTTCCAAACAGTGGAGTGATATGAAACCAACAAGTAATGGTGGTTTTTGTGCAACCTGTTCAACAAATTTGGTTGATTTTACACGTTTTTCTAATGAAGAAATTCATCAGTACCTTGAAACAAATCAAGGTAAAAAGACATGTGGAAAGTTTACAAAGTCTCAGTTAAGTTTCAATAGTCCGGCATTGTTTCAGCCGTTGGCTCAGTTTAGTTTGAAAGCGGTAATTCTTGGTCTTGTGTTCAGTTCAGCGATGTCTTTCGATGTAAAGGCGGAGTCGGCAGTTGTCCTTGGTGGCACCTTGCTTCATGGTGACTTAGTCCTTAAATCTTATGCACTTGATCTTAAAATTGTAGAAAGAGATAAAACAACTGTGATTCCTTTGGCTAAAGTTACTGTGTTAAGCAGAAACGGTTTGGAACTGGGTTCGGGATATTCGTTACTGGATGGTGGGATCATTTTGACAGATATTGATTTTGAAAGTGCTTACCAGATAAAAATTGAACGCGATGGATATGTGACAAAAACGGTATTGTATTCAGGAGAACTACTTAATAGTCTTCAAACGATCAAATTGACCAAGAAATAATTGACCATGAGAAACAAATCATTCAAGCTAACAATTGATGATCCGTGTCACGAGAATTGGGATGCGATGTCACCAACTGAACAAGGTCGTTTTTGCGGTTCTTGCCAAAAGGAGGTGATTGATTTTTCCATGCTTTCGGATGTGGAAGTGTATTCTCTCATAAAAGCTAAAGGAAAGAAGGTAGAGCTTTGTGGCAATTTTGATGAATTGCAGTTGGATAGAAAGTTGAATCTGGGATATAAGGAAAACAATTTATTCAGTCTGAGAGCTTTGGTTCTGGGTGCAAGTTTATCATCGTTTTTGGCATTGGAAAGTTGTAAGTCTCACAGAAATGTAGGTGGAAAATTTGCCTTTCACGAGAGTTCTATTCTTCATGGGAATGGTAAGATAAAACCATTATCGACTTATTCGAATGACGACGAAAAGGAAACTGTCATTTCTGGAAAAGTGGTTTCTGAGAAAAACATGCCTATTGCAGGTGCTCGTGTTTACGTATATTCTACGAAAGATTTTTCAGATGTGGCTGAAACAATTACTGATGAGTTCGGGAATTATTCTGCAAAATTCAAAAGTGGTATGGGGCCACTGCAAATCAGCTTCAGTTCCAAAAAGTATCATGGCGAAATCCGATCAATTTTGTCTGATGAAAGTAGAACTATCGATGTTGAATTAGAACATTTAAGTGTATTCGAATCCAATAGAATTAAAAAACGGCAACTTGTAAGAGGAAAGCTTAAAGGAAAGAAATTTTAAATCGGTAGTGTCATGAAAAAGAAATCCATCAAAGTAACAATCAATGAACCTTGTCATGAAGACTGGTCGAAAATGACACCAAACGAGCAAGGTCGTTTTTGTGATTCTTGTGCCAAGCCAGTAGTTGATTTTTCAAAGTCGACGGATATAGAAATCATTCAGTTTTTAGAGGCACATAAAGGGCAGAAGACTTGCGGTCGGTTTAAAGCAACGCAGCTGGATCGACCAATTCATCGCCCGTATGCTGAGCAATCGTATTCGAATTTCAGTTTACGAACTGCGCTTTTGGGTGCAACATTAACTTCGTTACTGGCTTTGGAAAGCTGTAAGTCGGATGAACCAATTATGATGGGAGATGTTGCGGCAGTAAACACTACAGAACAGCCTGCGAATTGTGTTAAACCAAGTGAATACGAATATACAAAAGGAGAAGTGGCAATTCAGGAATACGACCATACACAAGAGAAATTGATGTCGGGAATCATAACGGATGGTGCTGGAAACAAGATTGAAAAAGCCAAGCTGACTATTTTCAATGAAGGCGGCATTGAAATCGGTAAAACGACTGCCAAAACAGATGGTTCATTCCGCTTAGAACTGAATTGGGAAAAGAAACCCAGTTATGTACAGGTGAAAGCTGAGGATTATGAACCGCTCAACATTTATTTGAAGCGCACGGAAGTGTTACAAGAAATGAAAGTCGTGTTGAGGGAGGCAGTAATGATTAAAGGTGATATTGATATAC